>CAMBZU010000068.1 GCA_945872355.1 Chitinophaga pinensis | reverse complement strand
AGTAATTCGTAATAACATTATTGTAATTTTGCAAGTACAAATTATTTAAATAAATATTATGCGTGTTGTATTACAAAGGGTTACTGAGGCAAGTGTAAAAGTAAATCAAGAAATTGTTGGAGAAATAGGTAAAGGCATTTTAATATTACTAGGTATTGAAGAAGCGGATTCAGAAGAAGATATGGAATGGCTTATCAATAAAATTATTAATTTAAGAATATTTGACGATAAAGATGGTGTAATGAATTTGTCAATTAACGAGGTACAAGGGCAGATACTCTTAGTGAGCCAATTTACGCTGCATGCCAGCACTAAAAAAGGGAATAGGCCATCTTACATAAAAGCGGCTAAGCCCGATTTGGCGAAACAACACTATCATCGTTTTTATCAATTAATACTCACACAATTTAGCAGCAAAGTAGCCTGCGGCGTTTTTGGTGCCGATATGAAAGTGGCTTTGATAAATGATGGGCCGGTGACCATTATAATGGATTCGAAGAATAAGGAGTAGTAGCTATTACCACGCCCTTCATTAAACCTAATACACATAAAAAGCCTTATGCTAATTCACATAAAACTTTTTATAAACTAAACCATCTTCAGCCTGCATCTCAAATATATAAACACCTGTGCTTAAATCACTGATGCTGATGGCTGCACTTTTAATTGAACTTATTGTTTTAATAACTTGTCCCTGAAGGTTGATTATTGCAATGGATTTTACCTGCTGGTATTCGCCAACAATGAGCATTTTTGAATCTTGGTTAATATAAATTTGGTCCTTGTTTATAATTTCGGTTATTGACATTGTAGTTTGACAATCATGCACTTTTTGGTATAATTGAGCAAACGTTTCAGAAGTCATTACGCGTTCAACAATTTTGTTTGGACAGATTTTATAGACTACCGGGTAAAATGTTACATTATAATCGTTGAAAACACCTCGGTTTGGATCTTCTACATCAAATATAGGAAAGGGAGTTCCATCCAGCCAGTTTCCTTGCGTAACCCAAGCAGGGCCGCTGCCAATAAATGCGTTAGAGTCGTTCCATTGATCGTGTTCTAAGGCTAAAACCAAAAGTTCGTTGGTTCCGTTTGGTCCATAATTATTGTACAGGTTTTTCATGGTGTTAGTTTGATGATAGCTCCAACAGACAGGACAATGTGCAGCAAATATTTCTAAGAAAACTGTTTTTCCGGCATTCAAGTAAGAATACAGGTTGTGTGTTGTTCCATCATAATCTGTAAGGGTAAAATTTGGCGCCACACTCCCATTAGGCAGTTGTGCACAAACATTAATATTGAGTGATAATATAAACAATAAAACTAACTTTTTCATTATTATAACTCAAGTAAAAGCAACTAATTTACTATTTCCTTTAAATAGTTTACAAATAATCAAAAAAGTAATTACTTATTTTCTGCATTAAATGCACCCTGTCTTTCCCTGTAACATTGTGCAAATGGCCTGGGTAAGGAAAATAATCCAATTGAATATTCTTCTCTACCGCTTTTTTCACAAATTGTAAGCTATGTTGCCAAACCACTACATCGTCAGATGTGCCATGAATAAGCATTAATTTACCTTTTAGTTTATCTACATGGTTTAATACATTATTGGCATCATAACCTGCTTTGTTAGTCTGTGGCGTGTCCATGTAACGTTCGGTGTACATAATTTCATAATAACTCCAATCTATGACTGGACCTCCTGCAACGGCAACTTTGAACACATCAGGATAACGCGTCATTAACGAAGTGGTCATAAATCCGCCAAAGCTCCAACCATGCACTCCTAAACGACCAGCATCAACATACTGTAATGATTTTAAATAATTTACACCTTCTATTTGATCTTCCATTTCGGCTGTGCCTAATTGTTTGAAAGTAGCTTGTTCAAATTTTTTGCCCCTTGCTTCAGAACCTCTGTTGTCAAGCGTAAACACCAAATAGCCTTTTTGTGCCATGTAATGAAACCATAGGTTAGCCCCACCTAACCAGCTATTGGTGATCATTTGCGCATGTGGCCCGCCATACAAATAAACCACTACAGGATATTTTTTTGTGCTGTCAAAATCAGCAGGTTTAAACATTCGGCAGTAAAGTTTATCTCCTTGTTTGTTGGTAATACTAAACAAGTTTACAGTGCCAATTTTATAGTCGCTAAGTGGGTTTTCTGCATTTAGCAATGCTTGTGTTTTTTTTGTTTTGGTATTGATTAACTGAACAGTGTTTGGTGTAGAAACATTTGAAAACGAATTTAAAAAGTAATTCCCATTTTCGCTTAATATAGGTTTGTGTGTGCCGTCACCCGAGGTTAATTTAGTAATTTTTCCATCTGCAATTGTAACATAGTAAAGGTCGCGGTTAAGTGGGCTTTCTTTAGTAGCTTCAAAATATATTTTATCGCTTAGTTCAGAAAAGCCAAGGAAGTTAGTTACCTCCCAATTGCCTTGTGTGAGTTGCTTTAAAAGTTTGCCGCTTGTATCATAACAATATAAATGATTCCAACCATCGCGTCTGCTTTGCCAAATAAATTGGTTTGGGCTGCCAGGAATAAATGACATGGCATCAAGAGGTTCAACATACTTTTCGTCAGTTTCTGTAAAAATAGTTTTTTCGAAATCACCAGTAATTGTGTTATAACAGTTAAGCTTCATTTCATTTTGATCACGATTAAGTTCTGCTACATACACATGTTTATCATCAGCACTAAATGCAATGTTGGTGAGGTAGTGGTCAGCTGGCGCAGGTGTTTTTAAATAAATAGTTTCTAATTTTTTTAAATCAAAAATGCCAATAGTTACATGATGGCTGCTATCGCCAGCCATAGGATATTTTATTAAATTTTCTTTAGCTGGCTTAACACTATAATCAGTTATTGGATAATCTTTAACCATTGATTGATCCATGCGATAAAAAGCTAAGTAGTTTCCGCTATTACCCCAAAATGTACCTTTTTTAATACCAAATTCATTGCGGTGAACACTTTCACCATAAACAATATTTTCGTTTCCTCCCTTAGATATTGGATAAATTTTACCGGCATTCCATAGCAATAAGTTATTGTTTTTAGTGAAAGCAATAAATCCTTTTTTCTTCTCTTTGTCTATGTTTTCCGCATCTTCTGGAAAGTTCTCTAAGGGTTTTTTCTCTAATTTTTTTAATGCAGTAATCCACATCCAACGTTTGTTGTTGGCTTTAAAAATAAAGCTATTCACATCTTCCCAGGTAATGGCTGGAAAAGCTAATAAAGTATCTTCATTTTGCAATCGCAAGGCAGCATTCAACTCCGATAACCTCAATAAAATTTGTGCTTTATCTTTTTCAGCAGAACCCTTGTAAAGGTTATTATCTGCGCCAATGTAGCTATAATCAATACTGCTTTTAATCCACATTAATTGTTTAAAATTTTGTGGGGCAAGGCTTGTGCGTGCTTTTAACACCGCATCTTCCATGCTTAGCATTTTATTTTGAGCTTGTGTTATTGAACTTGCAAGGACTAAAAGCAAAAATATTTTTTTCATGTTTTTTTAAATGAAGTGCAATGATAATAAATCTTTTTGGGCGCAGTAGGTGATTATCTTTGCATAATTAATTATTAATAAAAATAGTAACATATTAAAAGTATGTGTTTGTAATAATTAGTACTTTAGCTTCTAAATTTTATAATACTTGAAAATAACATTTTTAGGCACAGGAACTTCGCAGGGTGTGCCACTGATAGCTTGTAAATGTGAGATTTGTAGCAGCACAAATGCTAAAGACAAACGCTTGCGTTCGGCTATCATGTTGGAAACAGCATCAACAACAATTGTGATTGATACAGGTCCTGATTTTAGACAACAAATGTTGCGTGAACAAGTTGAAAAATTAGATGCAGTGGTGTTTACACACGAACACAAAGATCACATTGCTGGCTTAGATGATGTTAGAGCTTTTAATTTTATTAATGGTAAGCATATTGAGGTATATGCTACGAGCCGCGTTCAAGCTGCTATTAAAAGAGAGTTTGCTTATATTTTTGCTGAAGATAAGTATCCCGGTATTCCACTAATTAATCTAAATGAAATTGATTTAGCACCTTTTCAGATAAAAGACATTAAACTGATTCCGATTGAAGTTATGCATTATAAAATGCCTGTATTAGGATTTAGAATTGCAGACTTTACATACATTACCGATGCAAAAAGCATTAGCGAAAAAGAAAAGGAAAAAATAAAGGGTTCAAAAGTATTGGTATTAAATGCGCTTCGAAGAGAAGAACACATTTCTCACTTTACATTTCAGGAGGCAATTGACTTAGCTCAAGAGCTGGAAGTTGAGCAAGCTTATTTTACACACATTAGTCATCAATTGGGTCTTCATGAGCAGGTTTCAGAAGAATTGCCCACCAATATTTTTTTAGCTTATGATGGATTGCAATTGATCATCTAAAAATAACTTCACAAAAACAATGAGCCAATTTCCTTTTTAGTTAGCTTTGCGGCCTCAATTTATAATATGAGCACAGATAATAGTCATCATCACAAGCTTACCACTGCGGGTGTTTTAGTTACTTTAGGAATTATTTTTGGTGATATTGGGACCTCTCCATTGTACGTATTGCGTGCGATTGTTGGTAATAGTATTATCGATAGAGATATAATTTTAGGAGGTGTTTCTTGCATTTTTTGGACATTAACTATGCAAACTACCCTTAAGTATATTGTGCTAACGCTTAGAGCTGATAATAGGGGCGAAGGTGGTGTTTTTGCGCTTTACACTTTAGTTAAGAAAACCAAGGTAAAATGGTTATTAGTGCCTGCAATTATAGGAGGAAGTGCACTTTTAGGTGAAGGAATTATAACACCTGCAATTTCTGTTTCTTCTGCCGTTGAGGGATTACAAGCAATTTATCCTGGTATTCAAACCGTGCCTATTGTTATTGGAATTATAGCTGCTTTGTTTTTTATTCAGCAATTTGGAACAAAATCAATAGGTCAGTTTTTTGGTCCTGTAATGCTTACTTGGTTCATTTTTTTGGCTGTGATGGGAAGTATTTCAATTGCAAATAATGTTGAAGTGCTAAATGCTTTAAATCCTTATTATGGGATTAAATTATTAACCACACATCCTGGTGGCTTTTGGCTTTTAGGAGCTGTTTTTTTATGTACTACAGGTGCAGAGGCGCTATACAGCGATTTAGGTCATTGCGGAAGAGAAAATATTAGGGTAAGCTGGATATTTGTTAAAGTGGCCTTGATGTTAAATTATATGGGACAAGCATCGTTTTTATTAAGCCTTGATGGTC
The DNA here is from genome assembly GCA_945872355.1 of Chitinophaga pinensis. GTDB lineage: Bacteria > Bacteroidota > Bacteroidia > UBA4408 > UBA4408 > CAIKXD01. The sequence goes on along the minus strand of CAMBZU010000068.1, from coordinate 16,067 downwards.
AAAAACTTGGAGATATTAGTCCTTTTTATGCTATTATACCAAAAGAAATATTACCAATAGGAATTGGAGTGGCCACAATAGCAACAGTCGTAGCAAGTCAGGCTTTAATAAGTGGTTCGTTTACTCTAATAAACGAAGCTATTCGTTTAAATCTTTGGCCTAAAGTTAAAATTAATTATCCTTCAAACATGAAAGGCCAATTGTACATTCCCTCCATCAATTGGTTATTAATGTTTGGTTGTATAGGTATTGTATTATTTTTTAGAGAATCCAAGAATATGGAAGCCGCCTATGGTTTAACTATTATTATTGGCATGCTAATGTCTTCTATTTTGTTGGTGTATTATATGCGACTAAAAAGGTATAGGATGTTTTACATTGTTGGATTTATGATTATCTATGCTGTAATAGAGGTTTCTTTTTTAATAGCTAATTTAGACAAGTTGCCACACGGAGGTTGGGTAACCATGCTTATTGCCACTTTATTGGTTATTATTATGTGGATATGGTATGATGCACGAAGAATTCGCAACAGCTATGTAGAGTTTGTTAAGCTTGATGAGTATTTGGGTTTGATGTTCGACTTAAGTAAAGATTTAAGTATTCCAAAATACGCAACTCACTTGGTTTATTTAACAAGTGCCAACCGAAAAGATGAAATTGAATCTAAAATTATTTACAGCATACTTCAAAAACAGCCTAAACGGGCCGATATTTATTGGTTTGTGCATGTTGATTTAATGGACGAGCCTTACACTATGGAATACAGAGTGACAGAAATTATTAAAGATGACGTGATTCGTATAGACTTTAAATTAGGTTTTCGTGTAGCACCCCGCATTAATTTAATGTTTAGAAAAGTGGTACAAGACATGGTTAAAAATAAGGAGGTAGATATCACTAGTCGTTACGAATCGCTCAACAAAAACAATGTAATTGGTGATTTTAGATTTGTAGTGATGGAAAAGTTTTTAAGTAGTGAAAATGAACTGCCTTTTTATGAAAAAGTGGTGTTAAAAATATATTTCTTTTTAAAGAACATTAGCCTTTCAGAAGAAAAAGCATTCGGATTGGATACCAGTTCGGTAAATATCGAAAAAGTACCTTTAATAATTGCTCCACCAAGAGAAATAAATTTGAAGCGTTTAGATTAAAGTTTAAAAAAAAGATTGTTTTATTTTATCATACTCAAATAATATATAAATAAGATGGAAAAATTTGATGTAACAGTAATAGGCTCAGGTCCTGGTGGATATGTAGCAGCCATAAGATGTGCACAATTAGGTTTTAAAACAGCATTGATTGAGCGTTATTCAACCTTAGGCGGAACCTGTTTAAATGTAGGTTGTATTCCGTCAAAAGCCTTATTGGACAGTTCAGAACATTACCATAATGCAACTCATACTTTTGCCACACATGGAATTGATGTTAAAGATGTAAAAGTGAATTTAGCTCAAATGATCAAGCGCAAAAGCGAAGTTGTAAAACAAACCTGCGATGGAATCAATTTTTTGATGAAGAAAAATAAAATTACTGTTTTTAATGGTCACGGAAGCTTCACCTCAAAAAATACAATTTCTATAAAAAATGAGAAAGGTGAAACAATTATTGAAACAGTAAATACAATAATTGCTACTGGCTCTAAACCATTTTCTTTGCCTTCAATTACAATAGATAAAAAATGTATCATTACTTCAACTGAAGCTTTAGAATTAAAAGAAGTTCCAAAGCATTTAATTCTTGTTGGTGGTGGAGTTATTGGATTAGAACTAGGTTCAGTTTATGCGCGTTTAGGAAGTAAAGTTTCGGTGTTAGAATATGCGGATGGTATAATTCCAACTATGGACAAAGCACTTGGTAAAGAGCTGCAAAAATCTTTAAGCAAAATAGGAATGGCGTTTTATCTAAATCATAAAGTAACAGGCGCAACAGCAACCGCTAAAGAAGTTACAGTTACTGCTGAAAATAAAGAAGGACAAGCCGTTGAATTTAAGGGCGATTATTGTTTGGTTGCGCTCGGAAGAAAGCCCTACACAGATCATCTTGGTTTAGAGAAAGCAGGCGTAAAATTAGATGCAAAAGGCAAGGTAGAGGTTGACGAACACTTGCAAACGAATGTAGCCGGCATTTATGCTATTGGCGATGTGGTGCGCGGTGCAATGTTAGCGCATAAGGCCGAAGAAGAAGGAACATTTGTTGCTGAAGTAATTGCTGGTCAAAAACCACACATCAATTATAATTTAATTCCGGGTGTAGTTTACACATGGCCCGAAGTGGCTGCGGTGGGTTATACCGAAGAGCAATTAAAAGAAAAAGGGATAAAATACAAAGCAGGAAATTTTCCATTTAAAGCAAGCGGAAGAGCCCGCGCAAGCATGGATACCGATGGTTTTGTAAAAGTGCTAGCTGATGCTATAACAGATGAAATTTTAGGTGTTCACATGATTGGTCCGCGCACTGCGGACATGATAGCCGAAGCTGTTGTTGCTATGGAATTTAGAGCATCCGCAGAGGATGTGTCGCGCATGAGTCATGCACATCCAACTTTTACAGAAAGTTTTAAAGAAGCGTGCTTAGATGCAACAGCAAAACGCGCAATACACATTTAAAAAAGTTTATTGTTCAATTTCAATAAATTAAACCTATTCACGTTACTATCAGTTACATTAAGTTTTACTAATTGAAATTTAAATTTACATATTCTATAATTGCAATTGGCTTAAGCACTTTTGTGATGTTGCTATTTGCTGGGTGTTCAACTAAAAAAAACACTTGGATTAATCGCAATTATCATAACTTGAACGCCAAGTTCAACGGATACTTTAACGGAAATGAAGCCTTAAAGGAAGCTGTTGTTGCGATGGAAGATAATTACAAGGATAATTATAACAAAGTATTACCTGTTTATACCTATGGTGATCAAAAGGACGCAAAAACGGCCACGCCTGCAATGGAAAAAGTTTTTAAGAAGGCCTCTTTTGTTATTCAAAGACACAGTATGTCTATTAAAGGCCAAGAGTTTTGCAGTTGGATAGATGATACTTATTTAATGATTGGACAGAGTCATTTTTATAAACATGAGTATTTTGCTGGAGTTGAGGTTTTTGAATACGTAATTAGTGAATACAAAAAGCAAGAAGGAAGATTTGAAGCTTTGTTGTGGCTTATTAAAACGTATAACGAAATTGGTGCTTTCACTAAATCACAAGGATATATTGATATGTTAAAGAGTGACCCTGGCTTTCCTTACAGGTTGAATGGAGAATTGATGGCTGTGCAAGCTGATTTTTATAGTAAGCAAGAAAACTACGAGCAGGCAGCCAAGTTTATGAATAGGGCTATTGGCTTTACTAAACGCAAAAAATCAAAAGCACGCTACACTTTCATTCTTGCGCAAATATATCAGCGATTAAAGAAATATGACCTCTCACGGAATTTGTACGGCAAGGTAATAAAGATGAATCCTAAGTATGAGTTAACTTTTTATGCTAAGATATATCAGGCTAAAATGTATGATGCAAGCTCAGGCGATAGTCGTCAAATTTTGGCACAGCTCAACAAAATGTTGAAAGACACAAAAAACAGTGATTATTTAGATCAAATTTATTTTGGCTTGGCCGAGATTGCAATTAAAGACGGCAGCTTACTAAAAGCAGAAGGATACTTAAAAAAATCGATTGAAAAAAGCACTACAAATACGCAGCAAAAAGGAATTAGCGCCTTAAAATTGGCCGATTTGTATTTTGAAATGCCAAAGTATCCATTAGCGGGTGCTTACTACGACAGCGCTGTTTCCTACCTCGATAAAGACTATCCAGACTATGAAATTGTATTAAATAAAAAGAAAAGTTTGTCAAGGTTGATTGCAGATTATAATATCATTGAATCTGAAGATAGTTTACAACGAATGGCAAAGCTAAATGGCGGAGAACTTGATAAACTCATAAAAAGAATGATTAAAAAAGCCATTGAGGATGAGGAAAAAGCAAAGGAAGATGCCGAAAATGTGGCCTTCAATTCAGCCAATTCTAATGAGATTAACAACGGGGCAGCTAAAAATGTTGGTACAGGATCGTCATGGTATTTTTATAATCAACAACAATTAACCTTTGGTTTTAGTGAGTTTCAAAAAAAGTGGGGAGCACGTAAGCTGGAGGATAATTGGCGAAGAAGCAACAAGCAGGTGATTGCAAATTTTAATCCCGAAGAATCGGATACTACAAAAGGTAAACTTACTTCAGATGCCGACACTACAGGCCCAACCAAAAGTAAAACTTGGTATACAAAAAACCTCCCTTTAACAAAGGAAAAGGTAGATGCCTCAACATTAAAAATTGTTGAAGCTTATTACGATTTGGGATTAATTTACAAAGAGCAATTAATGGATTTAACCAAGGCGGCATCAACCTTTGAAACCTTAAATCAAAAATACCCTGGCAACAAGTATGAAGCAACCTGCTATTATCAGCTTTACCGCTTGTATTTGGCCATGAAGGATAACGTAAATGCTGACATTAATAAAAATCTAATTTTAAGTAAATACCCCAATACCGATTACGCACAAATATTAAGAAACCCGCAGTATAATGCTGAGAAAAGCAATAGATTAAATAAAATAGAAGCCTATTATGAGGAAACCTATTTGGCTTATACCGATGGAAATTATGCGGTAGCTTTAGATCGTTGCAATGCTGCCGATACATTAATTGCCAAAAGTAAATTTAAACCTAAGTTTGCTTTGTTGAAATCTTTGTGTATTGGTCGTTTGAAGCCCGTTTCAGAGTTTGAGTTAGCGCTGAAACAAGTGGTAGCCGATTACCCTAAAGATTCAGTAAAAATAAGGGCTGAAGAAATTTTAGTAGTGATTCATAAACTTAAATTTGGTGACAAAGCGCCAGCACCTTTAGATAGCGCGAGTGCAAAAGCAACCTATAAGCCAGGACCGGATAAAACACATTTTTTTGTATTGGCTTTTGATACTAAAGATGTAAACACGGAACAGCAATCGGTTGCGGTTTCTGATTTTAATACCAAGTATTTTGAATCTAAAAACTACAAGAGTAATTACATGCCATTTGGCAAAAACAAAGGATTGATAGTTGTAAGGCTATTTAAAAACAGTGCAGAGGCTTTACAATATTTTACCACAACGCAGGCCGACGATGATATTTTTAAGAATTTAGAAACAGGCAATTATAGTTATTTTGTTATCAGTGATGAAAATTACAGTGTGCTGTTTAAAGAACAAAATACCGACAAGTATGTTGAGTTTTTTGCACAAAACTATAAGCCAGAATAAGGCTTAGTTTTATCTCGCATTTTGCTACCATTTATCAATATTCATTCGCACCAATTTAATGAAAATGCTGATGATATTTGTATTGTTGATTGGCATACTTCACCAAAAGAAAATAATAATAAATTATCTCTTTTTTCTGCGGGTATACATCCTTGGTATATTGATGCCCTAAATATAGAAATTCAACTTGAACAATTGAAAGAAGTTGTTGTTAAAGCCAATTGCATGGCTATTGGTGAATGTGGTTTAGATAAATTAAAAGGCCCAGAAATGTCATTGCAAATTGAACTGTTTGAAAAGCAAATAGATTTAGCAATTCAGTTACAAAAACCTTTAATTGTGCACTGTGTAAAAGCTTTTGATGTATTATTTGCGATCATAAAAAAGTATCAAAACAAAGCTACTTTTGTAATTCATGGCTTTAATCAAAACGAACAAGTTGCTTTACAGTTAATACAATTTGGCGCTTATATATCCTTTGGCGCCGCGCTGCTCAATGTAAAAAACAACAAATTAAAATTGATATTTGATCAGGTTCCAAACAAAAATATTTTTCTTGAAAACGACAACTCGGATAGCGGCATCCATCAGATTTTTGAAGCAGCAGCCTCAATAAAAAAATGTGAGCTTTATGTGATGAAAGAAATTATTTTTGCAAACTACAAAACGGTATTTACACATGAGTGATTTAAGTTGGTTGTCGCGCACCACATTATTGGTTGGCAAAAAAGGGATTGAAAGGCTACAAAACGCCCATGTGTTGGTAGTTGGCTTAGGTGGCGTTGGTTCTTTTGCTGCTGAAGCTATTGCGCGCAGTGGTGTTGGTAAAATGACCATTGTTGATGGAGATACCGTTGATCCCACCAACAGAAACCGACAATTGCCCGCACTTTCGAGTACACATGGTTTGTATAAGGCAGATTTAATGCATCAACGTTTGTTGGATATTAATCCCGATTTGGAATTGATAAGCATGAAAACTTTTCTTACCCCAGAAAAGGCCGAAGAAATATTAAATAATCGTTACAGTTATATTGTTGATGCTATTGATAGTTTAACGCCAAAAATTACCTTGTTGAGCACCGCTTATTATAAAAATTTTAGAATAATTAGCAGCATGGGCGCTGGTGGTAAAATGGACCCTACGCAAATACAGGTTGCAGATATCAGTAAAACAAAAATCTGCAACTTGGCCTATGTGGTGCGCAAGCGCTTGCGCCACCAAGGAATTTACTCAGGTATTAAAGCTGTTTTTAGTCCAGAACCAGCCCTAAGGTCATCGCTCATGCTCACCGATGGAAGCAACTATAAAAAATCGGCCTTTGGCACTATCTCTTATTTGCCCGCTGTGTTTGGCTGTGCCTGTGCATCGGTGGTAATAAGGGATTTAGTGGATTGGAAAGAGAAGAAATGAAGTTAATTGTAAATTGTAAATTGTAAATTGTAAATTGTGAATTGTGAATTGTGAATTGTGAAGGGTAGTTTTAGTTTCGAAAGCTTTAAAATGAGAGAATTTTTAATCACAATCCAATCGTAAATCGCCAATCAACAATTAAACAGCACTGTAATCTTTAATAATATTGTAAAGTGTATCTCTTTCTGCAGGTATTCTTCCTCCCTGCTTAATTAATTCTACGAGCTCCTCTGTAGTTAAAGCAGGATTTTTATCTTCGGCACCAGCCATGCTATAAATCTTAGTAGAATCGTCAATAGTACCGTCCATATCATCAACACCAAAGTTCATACTTATTTGTGCGGTACTTCGGCCAATCATTGGCCAATAGGCTTTTAGATGATTAAAATTATCCATAAAAATGCGGGCAATGGCATAGTTTCTCAAATCCTCCACCACGCTAACTTCGGCAATATGACTCATTTGGTTGTCTTTGTTGCGAAATTTTAGGGGAATAAAAGTATTAAAACCGCCAGTTTTGTCTTGCAATTCGCGCAAACGATTCATGTGATCAACACGGTGCTCAAAAGTTTCAATATGTCCGTAAAGCATGGTGGCATTGCTTGGCATACCAATGCTGTGTGCTGTTTCATGTATTTCGAGCCATTGTGCTGTGGTGGCTTTATCTTCACAAATTTGTGCTCTCAATGTTTCATCAAAAATTTCGGCACCACCACCAGGTAAGGAACCTTGCCCATGATCTTTTAAAATTTGCAAGCCTTCTTTGTAAGATACTTTTGCTTTACGACACATATATTCCAGCTCTACTGCAGTAAAAGCTTTTACATGTAAATCGGGTCTAATTTCTTTAATTTTTTTTATGAGCGATGCAAAATAATGCAAACCCATTTTTGGATGCACACCGCCCACAATATGCACTTCGGTAATCGCTTGGCCATCATAACTTTTTACCTTTTCAATAATTTGTTCTTCACTTAATTCCCAACCCTCTTCTTTTTCTTTTAGCAAGCGAGAGTAGCTGCAAAATTTACAATCAAACACACAAATATTGGTGGGTTCAATATGAAAATTGCGGTTAAAAAAAGTGTAGTTCCCATTTTTTCTTTCTCTAACCAAATTGGCCAGTTTGCCCAAAAAACCTAATTCACCATGATTGTAAAGATCTAAACAATCTTGAGTAGTTATACGTATATTGGATAGTACTTTCTGTTCAATTTTATTCAAATTTTGATCTATTAACGTAGCTTCGGCAATACCATTTTTCATAGCTTTTATTAGTTGGGTTTGGCAAATAAGTTGCAAATATGCTAAACTAACAATTAATTAGGTAAAATAGTTTTAAGATAGGACCTTGACTTTTGAGTAAAATTGATGAAAATAAGCGATTTTTAAATTTAACACTTAAGCCTTAAATAGTTAACAAAAGTTTTATAATTTTACCGAATGATTATACTGTGTTTAAACACAAAATAAATAAGATTACAATTAAGTTTATAACGATTATTTTATATTTAGCATGAAGAAAATTTTACTTGCTTTACTTTTAATTCTTATTGGACTTAAGAATTTTGCAACTGTAACTGTAACTCCAGGTACAAATATGCAATACAATTGTACAGATATCAGTTATACCAATGTTGGTAATATTGTTATTGCAGAAGGAGTTGCCACAGATATTGGCGCAGGTGTAGCAAGGACATTGGTTTTAATAAGGCCAATTGGATTTCAGTTTAATCCCGCTTCGGCTATTACATTTACTGTTTTCCCAACAAATGCCGGTTCATTTGTTAGTGCGGTTGTAACCGCTTCAACTGTAACAATTACTTTTACAGTGAGTGCAGGTTCAACCTCTACACTAGATACCTATACATTTGGTGGTTTGCAAGCTGCACCAACTTCTTCAAGCCTTTATGCTGAAGGTATTATTGGTAGGTCAGGAGGAACAGCGATAATGAACGGAAATGCTATCAATGCTGGAATTAGCCACGGAAAATTAAGCTATTTCCCAAAATGTTATTGCCCTGCCTCGCATACTGTGCCTTGCGGCAGTAAATATATTAGCAATATTACCATTAACACACTTAACAATACTACTTCATGTGGAAATGATAATGGTCAGGCTTTTGATGTTTTTGTGCCTTTTAGCGATAATACCACCTCTTTGACAGTTGGTGAAACATATAATTTAGCTGTAACTACAGTAAGTTCTGCGATAGTTTCAGTATGGATAGATTTAGATGGGAATGGTACTTTCGATACATATGAATGGACCCAAGTGATGACCGGCGGAAATAGTGGAAACGTGAATATTACAATTCCTTCCACAGCTGTAACTGGCTTAACTGCAATGCGGGTGCGCAGTAGTGCTATTACCGGCCTTAATGGAAGCGCTAACTCTTGTTCTCCATTTGGGAGTGGTGAAACGGAAGATTATTTTATAAGCATTGAGCTACCTAAAATTATTTCTACCATTCCGCAACATAATGCTAATTCTTACAATTATGTCAATCTTGATAATAAAATTACAGTTAATTATTCAGTACCTATGGCAGTTAGTGCAGCTTCTGCGCTTGGAATGAAAGTGTATCGTCAGAATAAAGGCATGATTTCTAATACTGGTGGTACATATAGTGGTGCTGGTTCAAATATTATATCATTCTCACCCAACACTGATTTAAAAGCGGGAGAAAAAATTTCTACGGTAATAACAACATCAGCATTAAGTGTTGCTGGCGCAGCTCTTGGAACAGTAGGTTACCAGTTTGATGCGCAGGCATTAGCTGGTGTTGGGCCTTCACTTTTTCAATCAACTCAACTAACAACTTTATTTCCTAATGCCCCAATTGATTTAGTAACAGGATTGTTTACATCAGATAATTTTGTTGATATGCTTGTTATAGTTGATAGCACAGTTGGCTCTGCTGCTGGACCAAGCGCATACTTAATGAAAAATGTAAGCGGTTCAACAGCATGGGTGCCTGTAATTATAAATTTAAAACCGTCACCTACCAAAGTTGCAACAGGTGATTTTGATAATGATGGGGACCTTGATTTTGCAGTCAGTTACAGCCTTAACAATAGAATTTCAATCCATTTAAATAATGGTTTGGGAACAGCATTTACAACTTCCTATGTATTAACCGGAGCCCTTGATCACATTGATTTAGTAGTTAATGATTTTGATAGGGATGGAGATATGGATTTGGTGTACTTAACAAAAGCACCATTAGCGGCGGGAGTAAATCAATTGGGATATCTTTTGAATGATGGTAGTGGTGTATTCAGCTATAATGCTGCACTTTTATATAATACTGGCAATAACAACAAGAGGCTTATCACTGGCGACTTTGGTGGCTTCGAATATTATACTCCTGATGTTGCTACAATAAACTCAACCAATAATACAATTGATATTTATTCACCTTATAAATTATTTTCAGCTAATTTCATTCTTTTGAAAAGTATCCCTTACTATAGCTCAGCAGTATTTGATATTACTGCAGCCGACTTTGATAATGATAATTCATTAGATATAGCAATTTCTAAAACAGATTCTATAAGTATTTATTATGGAAATACTGAAAGTCATACTTATTATTCTATTGCAATGGCTAATGTTGGAGAAATTGAAGCAGGTGATTTTAAAGGTGATGAACTAATAGATATAGCATGCGCATCAAGTAGCGGTGGAGATTTAAGAATATTGCAGAATTTATATATTGATAATTTTACCATCCAAAATACATTTACAGGAGGATTTCTACCAACAAGTTTAGCAGTAGCAGATTTAGACAATGATAATGATGTTGATATCGCGGGTATAATGTACGCCACTAAACGTGCATCATTTATCCAAAATGGAGGTTACGCTATCAATACTGGATCAATCAGTGGTTCTCCATTTTGTGCGGCAGGGGCTGCTATTGATGTAAGTTGGGTTGTAAGTCCATCAGATTTACCTTCAGATAATACATTTACAATACAACTTTCAGATGAAACGGGTTGTTTCGCATGTGCCTCAAATAATACATTAGGTACTATAAACAATAGCGGGTCAAGTGGCAATTTACTTGTTAATCTGCCATCCTACTATATTTCAGGAAGTGGATATAGGATACGCGTTATTTCATCTTATGGTGGGATTATACAAAATGACAATGGCGCTAATTTAACTTTAGGTGTTTCGCCAACTTTGTCAACTATTTCTCCAGTTTGTACTAGTTTGACTCAAACAAAGCTAAGTGGTTTTGGTGCAACAAACTATTCATGGTCTCCTTCAACAGGTTTAAGTGCCGCTACAGGTCAAGTAGTAAATGCAAGTCCAACGGCTCCTACAAATTATACCTTAACAGGTAGCGATGAGGTTGGTTGCCCTTCTACAAATACATTAAGCGTAAGTGTTGGAGATAAATGTTACTGCTATCCCGATTATTCAATTTCATGTGAAAGTTTGGATGAGATAAGCAGTGTAACTTTTGGCGCTATTAGTAATTTAAATAGTGGCTGCAATGGAAATGTAAAGAATTTCAATGTATATCCTGCATCTGCTTTTACAACAAGCTTAAATACAAATATCACTTATCCAATAAGCATTACTCCAAACCCTTCCTCTGAGCAAGGATTAGGCGTTTGGATTGATTTTAATCAGGACAATGATTTTTATGATGTTGGTGAATTTGTTTTTAGTTCAAGCCCTTCAGTTTTTCCGGTAGATGGTAATATTACTGTGCCAAATTGGGCAATAAACGGAAAAACAAGGATGCGAATTCTTTCAGCGTATGGCGTTACCCTCACTGACGCTGATGCTTGTACCTCGTTTGACCGGGGTGAAACGGAAGATTACGAAGTGTCTATATGTTCAGCCCCCGCTGTAACTTCATATAGTCCATCATTAAATAATCCTGCAGCTCCGGCTTCATCTGAAATTCTTACCACATTTTTAAGCAATTTGCAAGCGTCAACCGTGAATGGAAATAATATTAAAGTTTGGGGAGCACAAACAGGTTTAATTAATGCCAATGGTGTTTTTTCTAATGTTCCATCCTTTATCACAAGCTTTAGTTCAAATGGAAGTTTTAAAGCGGGTGAATTAATTGAAGTTGTTCATACAAATGGTATTTCATCATCGGCGGGTTGTTTTCTCAACAATGGTTTATATTCAAGCTTCCGAGCAAAAGCAAATGTAAGTCCTTATAAGTTTATTAATAGTTTCAATGGAAGTTCGGGGTTAAATAACGACAGAGCGGCTACTGGTGATTTTGATTTAGATGGTGATATTGATATTGCCGTAACTTCAAATGTTATTGCTCAAGTTTCGATAAAACTGAATGACGGATTAGGAAATTTCTCAGGAGGTTCAATAGTGAATGTTGGCAATCAAATTTATAAAATAATTGCAGGAGATTTTAATAATGACGGGTATCTTGATCTTATAACATTTGATTTTTTAAATGCTCAAGTAACCATACTTAAAAATAATGGCAATGGAACATTTGCCCCTCAAGCTCCATTTAGTGCCATTGAAAATACTTTTTGGAATGCTGCTGTTGGAGATTTTAATGCAGATGGTTTGTTAGATTTTGCCATTTCAAATAGGCCATCATCACAAACTATTCGTACTTTTATAAACACTGGAAACCTAATATTTAATGGAAATGCGGTAGCAACTTATGAAGATAATTATGCTGCTAATGATATGCTTTCCGGTGATTTTGATAACGATGGTGATTTAGATTTGGCGTATGCCACAAGCACAAGCGATAAGGTTGTAATATTGGCTAACACCGGTGTTGGTGAATTTCAAATTGCGGCAACAATTAATTTACCTATTGGTGCCAAGCCAGATTATATTTTTGCAGCAGATTTTAACAATGATAACAATTTAGATTTTGCAACTTCAGGTCAAACGCTCAATAGCGTTGTAATAGGCCTAAATAATGGTTCATTTTCTTTTTCTAATACCAATATTGCAAGTGCTTTTTCATTAGCAGGAAATGGAGCAATTGGTGATTTTGATGGTGATGGTGATATTGACTTGAATATAGCTAACGGCGGATCCGTAACTTGTGTAACTTTTAACAATAATGGTTCTGGTGTTTTTACGCAATCTAATACGCAATCTCAAAATGTTTTTGATCGCATATTTCCTGCAGATTTTGATGGTGATGGCGATATTGATATGCTGGGTTTGCAAACGGCATCAACAATTATAAGAACCTATTTAAATTCAACTGGTACTTGCGGGCCAATAAATGGTTCCCCTTTTTGTCAAGGGGCTTCTATTTCTGTTCCTTACAGCTTTCCAGGATCTTCCATGCTTTCTGGAAATACTTTCACTGTTGAATTGTCAAATAGTGCTGGAAGTTTTGTTTCACCAACTATCATTGGATCATTGGTTTCAACTTCTGTTTCTGGCTTAATTTCCTGCATTATTCCTAATGCTACCATTGCAGGAGCAGGTTATTTGATGCGGGTAGTTGCTAGCAATCCTTCTCTAACAACTGGCAATAGCAATTCAATTGCTATATTAACTCAACCAAGCACCCCAACAGTAGGAACGATCACACAACCTACTTGTTTAGTAGCCACAGGTTCAGTGATATTAAACGCTTTACCAACAGGAGCATGGACGATTAACCCAGGAGGCATCACAGGTTCGGGCGCAAGCACGACCATCTCAGGTTTATCAACAAACACTTATAATTATACTGTAACCAATGCTTTAGGCTGTACCTCAAGCGCAACAGGTAATGTTATAATTAACGCACAACCAGCTACACCAACCCCACCAACAGTAGGAACCATCACGCAACCTACTTGTTTAGAAGCCACAGGTTCAGTTGTATTAAACGCTTTACCAACAGGAGCATGGACAATTAATCCAGGAGGCATCACAGGTTCGGGCGCAAGTACAACCATCTCAGGTTTATCAACAAACACTTATAATTATACTGTAACCAATGCTTTAGGCTGTACCTCAAGTGCAACAGGTAATGTTATAATTAACGCACAACCAAGCACTCCAATCACCTCCTCACTAATTGGCAGTACAAGTCCTGCATGTAATGCTACTGGAATTGTTTATTCGGTATCATTAACAAGCGGCTCAAGTTATGGGTGGACAGTGCCAACTGGCGCAACAATTATTTCAGGAGCTTTGGGTCCAAACAACAATAGTATTACAGTAAACTTTGGCAGCAGCAATGGCAATATCACTGTTACAGAAACCAATGCAGCAGGCTGTATTGGCAATTTACAAAGCTTAACAGTTAATTTAGTTGGTTGTGGATTAGCAGCAAATTTTTCAGCTGATCAAACGGTTATTTGTTCAGGTCAATCAGTTATCTTTACTAACCTATCAACTGGCGTTACCGGAGCAACAACATATAGTTGGGACTTTGGAGCCAACGCTACGCCTGCAACCGCTATTGGAATAGGTCCACACACAGTGACTTATTCAGGTTCGGGTTCAAGCAATGTATCTTTAACCATTACAGACGGAGCCTCAAACAACTTAACTTTATCTAATTATATTATAGTAAATTCAGTAGCAACAGATTTGTCATTTTCAATTTTGGATGCTACTTGTGGCGCTAGCAATGGTAGTTTTCAGATTACAAGTGTAACTGGAGGTCAAGCTGCCTATAATTATTCCATCAATGGTGGTAGTTTAAATGCTACAACACTCTATTCAGGATTAGGCGCTGGTGATTATACTGTGGTGGTAAGTGATGCTAATACATGCACTTATTCAGAAATAGTTCCAATTAGCAATATAGAAGGTGTAACTTCAATCACTAGATTAATAACAGATGCTTCCTGTGGAAATAGTAATGGTAGTATTGATGTAACAAGCGTAACAGGTGGTGCATCAGGCTACAGTTATAGTTTAGATGGAGTTAATTATGTAGGCACTAATTTGTTCAGTGGTTTATCTTCAGGCGCTTATACTATATTTGTGAAAGATGCCAATAGCTGTGTTTACTCAGAAGGATTAATTATTAATGGTATTGATGGCCCAAATTCAGTTGCTACATCCATTACAAATGAAAACTGTGGAAATGGCGATGGTTCATTGGTAATAACTTCAGTTTTGAATGGAGTTGGACCATATACTTATAACTTTAATAATCTTGGCTTTTCAAATAATACAAGCTATTCTGGACTTTCTGTTGGCTCTTATTCACTCGTGGTTCAGGATGTTAATCTCTGTACTTTCACTACAACAGTTGTAGTGCAGAATAATGTAGGTCCAAGTGGATTTACAGCAACAATAACTGATGCCAATTGTGGTACAAGCAATGGAGATATTACAATTGCCTCGATTGTTGGAGGCCAAGCTCCATATTTTTATTCAATTGGAGGAGTTAACTTTTCTCCGCTAAATCAATTCATAGGATTAAATGCAGGCATCTATGATATATATGTTCAAGACAATAATGGATGTGTGTATAATCAGTTGGTGAATGTTGGCAGTGTTGGAAGTTTATCTGTAACTATTTCTAGCTCAGATGAAACATGCGGAGAGTTAAATGGTTCATTTGATATTACTTCTGTGCTAGGAGGCATACCTCCTTATACATACAGTTTCAACGGTTCATCATTTACATCTCAAACATATTATACAGGCTTAAATAATGGGATTTATAATTATGAAGTTAATGATAATCTGGGATGCAACTTTACAGGAAGTGTTACTATAGCATCAATAGGCGCGGTAACCTCAATTAATACAACAATACTACCTGAAACATGTGGCAATGAAAATGGAAGTATAGAAATTACTGCGGCATTTGGGGGTACACTACCCTATGAATATGCATTAAACAGTGGAACTTTCAGTAGCTCACCTGTATTTAGCAATTTACCAGCGGGTAACGACACTATTTATGTAAAAGATAATATTGGTTGTGTTTTTCAACAAATTGTTACTGTTGGTGGAACCAATGCAGCAGTTGCTTTAGCTGGTGCAGATATTACAGTGTGTGAAAATACATTAGTTACACTAACAGCATCTGGAGGTATTTTATATACTTGGGATAATGGTCTTGGTAATTCAACTAACGTAAGCTTTATTGCAACAACTACTACAGACTATATATTAGAAGTGCAAGATGCAAATGGTTGTTCAGATACAGATACAGTTACCGTCACAGTAAACACATTGCCAGCTACGCCAATAATCACTGCGAGCGGACCAACTACATTTTGCTTAGGCAGTTCAGTAAATTTAACATCAAGTTATATAGGAGGCAATACATGGTCAAACACTGCAACCACCGATGCAATTACAATTAACGCTGTAGGTGTTTATGCTGTTGATGTAACTGAGACGGATGTTAATGGCTGTTCATC
>CAMBZU010000067.1 GCA_945872355.1 Chitinophaga pinensis | reverse complement strand
CAAATTGGTTGTTATGTGCCCGCCAAACATGCGCAAATTGGCTTGGTGGATAAGGTTTTTACACGTGTTGGTGCGTCTGATAATATCAATTCGGGCGAATCTACTTTTATGGTAGAGATGAATGAAACTGCGAGCATCTTAAATAATTTATCAAACCGTAGTTTAATTTTATTAGATGAAATTGGTAGAGGTACCAGTACCTATGATGGTATTTCTATTGCCTGGAGTATTGCCGAATATATTCACGAACACAAACAGTTTAAAGCCAAAACATTATTTGCCACGCATTATCATGAGTTGAATGAAATGGCAGATCGTTTTAAGCGCATAAAAAATTATAATGTTGCGGTTAAAGAACTAGAAAATAAAGTTTTGTTTTTGCGCAAACTCACACCAGGAGGCAGTGAGCATAGCTTTGGAATACATGTGGCACGCTTGGCAGGCATGCCCAAATTGGTGTTGGAAAGAGCCAATCAAATTTTAGCACATTTAGAAAGTTTGCACAAACAACAAGATACCACAGGCAAGCAAAAGAAAATGAGTTTGCCAAAACAAGATTTTCAATTAAGCTTTTTTCAATTAGATGACCCTGTGTTGAGCAATATTAAAGAGGAGTTGTTGAAAGTAGATATCAATACTTTGACGCCAGTGGAGGCTTTGATGAAGCTCAACGAGATTAAGAAAATGGTTGGCGGTTAAAAGGCATGCAAAAAAGCGTCATCTGTGTCGTTATTCACAAAATTTAAACCAGTCATTTACTATTGTAAACTCCTTATTTTAAATTTGGTGAATGCCTAACAGCTAACATTTTTTTGCAAGCCTTTAAGTTTTTTTTGATTTTGGAACACCAACCAAAGGAGAGAAAATTTTCACTCATTTATCGTCATGGTGGGCTCGATCAAACATCTTCCATAGCAATTTCAAAGAAGATTATCTATCCTAGTTTTGAATATAAATTCCTTAGCTTCGTTTGGTTTGCTAGGCCCAATAACATTCTTACACTTATCAAGGTCAAACGTAAATGCAAACTTTTGTTGGTGATAACACAAACAAAGAGTATGTTTTGTTGGTGATTCCACTGGTTTTGTGAGACCAACAAAGCGTAAATTTATTGATTCAACTCACTTTTATCAATCCCAGCTTGCTTCAAAATCGCAAGAAAAGTTCCTAATTTAAGATCCTTATTACCATGGACAGGAACAACTATAGTTTTATTATTTTCTGCTTTATAAAAAAGATAATGTGAGCCTTTAGATCTTTTAAAAATATAACCGTGATTTTCTAAAAGTTTTATCAAAAATTTGGCACTCAAATTCATACTTTATCCAAGTTTAAAGAGTATTCCAAAGTTTGACTATCATCTGGTATAACTTCACCACGTTCTTGTAAATCTTCTATATACAATTCAATAGCTTCTTTGGCCATTGCTAGGGCATCATCCACATTTTCGCCATAGGTAATACAGCCAGGTAAAACGGGTACAGTAACAGTGTAACCACCTTCTGCTTCTTTATGTAAATGGATTTTGTAGGTATACATTATTTATATAATTAAAGTAAACAATAAAATAGTTGTGTATGAAATTTATCTTTTAATTTTTTTAATTTTAAATTTAGCAACATATAAAAGTAAATTTAATTTTTATATTTTTTTTAAGAATCTAGAACAACATTTTAAATAGATATAAAGAGCAATAAATTTAAGAAATTTAATTTACGCTATGGCAAAGTTGTTATATTTTAGTTAAATCGTTGTGTTGGTGATAATTGTAGAATAATATTATATTTGTATATATAAATATCGAGTTCATGAAATCAATTATCCTCACATTTTGTTTCTTTCTTAGTTTTTCAACCTCATTTGCACAGTTAAAAATTGAATGGCAAAAATGTTATGGTGGGACCGGTGGTGAAGGTATCTTAAGTGTGGCTGAAACGCAAGACAACGGTTTTATTGCTGCGGGTTTTACAAATTCTGATGATGGAGATGTTACTAATTATCATGATGGTGGTGATGCATGGGTAATAAAAACGGATATCAATGGAAATTTACAGTGGCAAAAATGTTATGGTGGTGCTGGTTTTGAGCAAGCCTACTCAATTATTGCAACCTCCGATGGAGGTTATATTTTTGAAGGCGCAACAAATTCTAATGATGGAGATGTTTCTGGTAATTATGGGGGTTGGGATATCTGGATTGTGAAGTTAGATTCTCTTGGGACAATACTTTGGGAGCGGTGTTATGGAGGTACCTCTAGTGAAGAAGATGGAACAATTATTGAGGTAATGGGGGGCTATGTTTTTGTTGGTTCAACAAGTTCGAATGATGGAGATGTAACCGGTTATCAAGGCTTTGGAAGAGATGTATGGCTTGTTCATATTGATTATTCAGGTAATATTATATGGCAAAAGTGTATCTACGGTATCAATGACGATAGAGGTCATACAGTAAAACAAACTATTGATAATGGTTTTTTGATTTCTGGTGATGCAGGCCATTGGAATGGAGTATGTCAGAGCACACTTGATATTTGGATGATGAAGGTAGATTCAGTTGGTAATTTAATTGCGGGATACTGTCGTGGTGGACCAGATGAGGATGTAAGTTTTTGCGCTCAACCAACTTCCAATAATGGAAGCATATTTGTCGGAAAAGTTTTGAGTGGTGGAGGTAATATTAGCGGTTTTCAAGGAGGAGCATTTGATATATGGGTTGTAAAAAATGATTCATTAGGCAATATTGAATGGGAAAAATGTCTTGGTGGGTCAAGCATGGAAGATTCATATTCAATTATAGAATGTACGGATGGTACCTATATTTTGACTGGAAGTACAGATTCTAATGATGGAAATGTAAATAATGTTATAGGAAGTACTGATATGTGGGTTGTAAAATTAGACCCATTTGGTACCATACTTTATGCAAATAACTTTGGTGGAACAAGCGGTGAAAGAGGAAGACAAATTATAGAAACAACCGATGAAAAATATGTTGTTGGTGGTTGGACATATTCAAGTAATGTACACACAACTGAAAACTTTGGAGGTGGTGATTTCTGGCTTATCAAACTATACGAAGAATATAATTCTATTACAGGAAAAATGTTTGCTGATTTAAATAGTAATTCAATTAAAGATACCAATGAACCGATTATTTCAAATAAAAAGATAAGTGAAATTGATACCAGCAAATTCACCTTTTCAAATAGTATTGGAAATTACAATTTGATTTTGCCCGATAGTGGCAACTATACTGTTTTTCCACAACAAATCAATTATTTTAATGCAGTTCCCGTTTCGCACAGTGCGAGCTTTTCAGGCGTAAATCTTATAGATTCACTCAACGATTTTGCTTATCAACCAAACGGAACGCAAAATGATTTAAAAATAACAATTAATCCCGTTTCTTCTTTTGTTTCAGGATTTAATACCAGTTATGTTATTAGTTATGAAAATGTTGGAAATACTGTATTGAATGGCACTGTTACAGCATATATCGATAATAACACTTATTTTGTTTCGTCAAGTGTGGCGCCTTCTATTGTTTCAATAGATTCACTAAAATGGAATGTTGGCACCTTAATGCCTTTTCAATCTGGAAATATTACCCTAACAATTCATATCGACAGCTTATTGATTGATGGTACCATCATTAATACGATAGTGAACATTGCCCCATACAATGGTGATTCCAATGCTTCTGATAATTACTCTTCATGGCAAGCACCAACTACTTCTGCTTATGATCCAAATATCATTCTTGTAAATCGTGAAGCCATTTTTAATACTGAGGTGGCATCAGCACCATATCTTGATTATATCATCTACTTTCAAAATACGGGTACAGCAGCTTGTGTGAATGTAAAAGTTTGTAATAACCTACCGAATTTTTTAATAGAAAATAGTTTTGAATTTGTTGCTTCATCTCATCCAGTAAATATTACTTATGATAATTATGCACGTTTAATGACCTATTCTTTTAATAATATCAATTTGCCTGATAGCGGATTTAACGAACCTGCAAGTCATGGCTTTATTAGATATAGAATTAAACCTGTTACAACTATGATTTTAGGAGATAGTATCAAAAACGTTGCTGCTATCTATTTTGATTTTAACCCTCCAGTAATTACCAACAAGGCAATCACAGAAATTGTATTATTTGATGATTTAAATGAAAAACAAAAGCAAACTTCTTCATTAAAAATTTTTCCTAATCCAAGTAGCAATATCATCACCTTTGCAAGCAATGAGTTTAGCAATGACCAGTGTGAATTAAAGATATATGATTTATATGGCAGGTTAGTGAAACAACAAACCTTTTTAAATGCTAAAAGTCAAATTAAGACTGATGTTTCTATTTTTACACCTGGAGTTTATTTTGTTGAAATAAATCAAAACGATAAAGTTTTGAGAGGGAAATTTTTGAAGGAATAATGCTTAATATTTCCGGAATCTGATTGTGTAAGCAAATTAATAGTTAAAATCATACTTCTACTCAATCTGCTCTTGCGGCAGGGGTTGAAGCGGAAATCCTTTTTGCTACCGAAACTTCGGGAGCAAAAAGATTGCAGTGGAAAACCCAATGCCTACTTTAGTAGGCAGCCGCCCAAAACAAGCTACAAGCCATATACTTTCTTCCAAACAACAAAGGCAATAAATTTGAAAGTCCTTGTATCATCTGGACCTAAATTATGGCTGAACATTTGATCGAAATCGCGGTTGATTTTGTGCATGTCGAAGTAGTCTTTTAAACTATCATCAAAATAAGGACGTACCGCCTCTTTAATGTTTTTTATCCATTGCGAATTGGGTGTGGCAAAACCCATTTTATCTTTTCTGTTTAAAATAATATCGGGTACCGAACCACGCATAGCTTCGCGCAGGATGTGTTTATTTACCCCATTTTTTATTTTGTACGATGAGGGTAATTGAAAGGCATACTCAATTAAATTGATATCATCGGCAAAGGGCGTGCGCGATTCAACACCATGCCACATGCTACAACGATCCTCGCATTTTAAATAGGCTTTTAAACGCGTATTGGTAAATTCTTGCACCAACATTTTGTTGAGGTTTTTTGGCACAGGTTCGCTTTGTAAACGATTTTTATTTTCATTTAAAAAATGGGGATTGAAATAATACAAATCACCAAAATAGTTTCTATTGATTTGGTATTGCGCAAAGGCAGGCAGCTTGCGGATGGTAGAAAAACGCAAATGCTGTTTAGCAAAAAAACTGTAGCGTAAATGCCAAGGTAAAAAACCTTTCATTTCGCTGTGTAGTTTACCTAGTTTAAATTGCTTTAAAATTTCTGACCAGTAGTTATACATATAGCTATGATAACCACCAAATAATTCATCGCCTCCTTGGCCATCTAAAACAACCTTCACACCTGTTTCTTTTGCTTTTTGCATTACTCTGTATTGTGCATAAGTGCTGGTGCTCCAGATAGGTACATCTTGACAGTAAATTAGATTTTCGAGGTCGCTAAGTAGCTCATCTGCTTGCGGAAATACGCGATAAAAAGTGCTGTTGGTATTTTCTGCAACACGCGCTGCAAAAGGACTCTCATCAATAGCAATATCATTAAATGAGGCAGTAAATAATTTTATTTTTTCATTCACATGGCCCTGCTTGTTTAAGTTGTCCATCAACGAAACAATGGCGCTGCTGTCAATACCGCCACTTAAGCAAGCACCTACGCTCACATCGGCCCTTAGCCTTAGTTTGATTGCGTTGTTTAAAAGCTCAGCCACACGCTCTTTGGCTATGGTAAATTTTTCTTCTTGGTAGTTTTCATATTTGGTATTGGTTTCTAACACATAATATTTATCAATATTAAAATTGCCAGTATTGATATGCAACTCAAAATAATGTGCCGGAAAAAGCTCATTGATATGTTTAAAAAAGCTGAGTGTTTCGTACTCAATTTCCCCTTTCACAAAATAATCGTAAACCGCTTCCTGTCTAATGCCTGTTTGTATGAATGGCATTTTAACCAATGCTTTTTGTTCAGATGCAAAAGCAAAAACATCTTTATCTTTATAATAATAAAAAGGTTTTACCCCAAACCTATCACGCGCCCCAAAAAGTATATTTTTAGTTTTATCGAAAATAACAAAAGCCCACATGCCATTAAATTTTTGCAAGCATTTTTTGCCCCAAATTTTATAAGCAAATAGCACCACTTCGGTGTCGCTTTCTGATTTAAAAACGCAACCTTTATCTTGTAATTCTTTTCTTATTTCAATATAGTTGTATATCTCACCATTAAAGGTAATCCAAAGATTGCCCTCATCAATACACATGGGTTGATGCCCGCTTGCATTTAAATCAATTATTGAAAGTCTGCGATGCAGCAGCACCATATCATATGCTTCTTGTGCTTCTTCAATATTAATTTGAGCGGTATAAGCCAATTGATTTTGAACACAAGCAGCAGGCGTATCTTTGCCAAAGGCAGTAACAGTTTTGTTTTGATGGTGTAATAAATAACCTTCACCATCAGGTCCACGATGCGCGATGAGTTTATTTAGCAGAATTGCAGATGCTTTAATATCATCAGTTTGTTTATTAAACCTTACAATTCCACCTATTCCACACATCTTAATTTATCTTTGATTCTTAAGTTGAACTAATTTACTGTACAAAATCTTTACATCATTGCTTGAGGGCATTAAATCTTGCACACTCCAATGATGATCATTTAAAAACAAACGTACAAAATAAATCATTGCAGCAATTGCACTTCCGCTGATAATAAGTCCTGGCAGGAGCACAGAACTTGTTTTTAAAAAAAGCAAAGCAGCCAATAACGAAACAGTTAAAGAAATCAATCCCACTTTGGTGTTGATACTGTATTTGCCAAGTCCGGAGTAGTAATGACTAATGACTTGACTTATACTGGTTGCAATGGCGCCTGGAATGAGCGTAAAAATGATGATTTTGATGCCTTTGAAATCTTTTCCAAAAATAAAACTCATGAAACTTTCAGGAAAAAGACTTAGTGCTAATAAAATAGTTGCTGAAATAAGTAAGGATAATTTGATTAATTTGAGTGTAGTGTTTGCTGCTTTTGTTTTATCTATTTCATTGGCTACATTGCTGGCTGTGATGAGCGCTACACTGCTGCTAAATAACATGGCCGCTTCTGAAATAGATACTGCAGTGCTTAAAACACCAACAAAAGCAAGAGATAAAAAATGACTCGAAAAGTAGAACGTAATTCTGCTGCTCATTAAATGTGTTAAACTGGCTAATTGTGTGAGCAAACCATTGTTAAACAAAAGTTTTAAAGTTGGCTTTTCACTTAATGTAAAATCGTTTTTCCAAATAAAAGATGTTTGTTTGAACCCAATAATAAAGGCCATTATATATGCTGCAAGCAATGCATAAAAGTAGGTGTAAATATCATAAACATTCATCAGCATAAATCCAACAAATACTATAAATAAGCTGCTGCTTTGCATCAGCGCAATTGAGTTAAATGCCTTTATTTTTTGATGTCCTAATAATAAAAATTGGTGGATGGAACCAGCGCAAAGCATTACACTGCAGCCGCAAACCAAAGGAAAAAGTGCAAAATCGTAGAAGCTAAATAAGCCAAGTAACAAGCTGCATAAAATGCTTATAAGTATGGCCCAAGTGTATGAAAAGAGTGCTAAAGTTTTATTGTTGAATCGGGGCACTAAATATACGATGGCTGGCCCACCTACAATTTCATTAAGTAAACCTGCAATGGCAATGGCAAGCATGCACAGGCTAATGGCACCTCGCACCTCTGCACCCATAAATTTTGCAGTAATAATTATAATTGCAAAGTTTAAAACAGACACAACTATCCTTGTAAAAAAAGTGCCTGTAATATTTTTTAGCATGTGTGAGGTTAAAATTGAATATATGATAACGCAAAAAAAAGCAATTTCTTTAACACTCTGTGATTAATGTTGCTATAAATTGCTGAATAAAAGTAATTTTGCCAAATATAGAAGAACAAATATGCCATTTAAAACAACAACTATAGGTATTTTAGGCGGTGGTCAGCTTGGTAAGATGCTCATACAGGAAGCAGTAAACCTTAATATTGAATTATTTGTATTAGATCCTGATGTAAATGCACCCTGCAAACATTTAGCAGCGCATTTTACTTGTGGTAGCTTGCAGGATTTTAATACAGTTTACAATTTTGGAAAGCAGGTTGAAATGCTAACTATTGAAATTGAGCATGTAAATGTTGAAGCTTTGTTTAAATTAGAAGCAGAAGGTGTAAAAGTTTTTCCGCAACCCAAAGTATTGCAAATGGTTCAAGATAAAGGCGCACAAAAATTATTTTATCAAGAAAATAATATTCCTACAGCACCTTATTTTTTAGCGAATAATAAAATAGAGAGCCAACAAATTTGGGAGCAAGAGGGCAAAGCATTTATGCAAAAGTTGCGCAAAGGAGGCTATGATGGTAAAGGTGTTACAAAATTGATGAAAGCAAATGATTTTGCCAATGCTTTTGACGCGCCATGTGTGATGGAAGAATTGGTTAATTTTAAAAAAGAAATTGCAGTAATTGTTGCACGCAATACTAATGGTGAAATAGCAGTTTATGATTTAGTAGAAATGGATTTTAATCCAGAACAAAATTTAGTTGAGTTCTTACAAATGCCTGCCAATGTCTCAAAAGAGGTTGAAAAATCAGCAAAGGAAATAGCTTTAAAAGTGGCTGAATGTTCCGGAATTGTTGGTATTTTAGCAGTTGAAATGTTTTTAACTCATGATGATGAAGTGCTTGTAAATGAAATTGCACCGCGCCCGCACAACAGCGGTCATCAAACTATTGAAGCTTGCAGCACATCACAATATGCGCAACATTTAAGAGCTATTTTAAATTTACCTTTAGGAAATACTGTTTGCCACAAGCCATCAATAATGGTTAATTTATTAGGAGCGCCAGGTAAAACAGGAGATGCAGTTTATGAAGGTTTAGATAAAGTGTTGAAACTACCTCATGTTTATGTGCATTTGTATGGAAAGAAAATTACTAAACCCTACCGTAAAATGGGACATGTAACCATACTAAATGATACTATAGAAGAGGCAATAAAAAATGCCAGAATTGTTCAAAATAGTTTAAAAGTTACATCTTTGTAAAAACATAAAATAAAAAATAATGCAGGCAAAAGTTGGTATTATCATGGGCAGCCAGTCTGATTGGCCAGTAATGGAAGCAGCAGCAAAAATTTTAGAGGATTTTCAAATTCCTTTTGAAGTAAAGATTGTTTCGGCACATCGCACCCCTGATTTGTTGATGGAGTATGCAACAAATGCACATGGCAGAGGAATTCAAGTGATTATTGCGGGAGCGGGAGGAGCTGCACATTTGCCTGGTATGGTGGCTTCAAAAAGTCCTTTGCCAGTGATTGGTGTGCCAGTAAAATCAAGTAATTCAATTGATGGTTGGGATTCGGTATTGTCTATTTTGCAAATGCCAACAGGGGTGCCAGTTGCTACTGTAGCATTAAATGGAGCAGCTAATGCAGGTATTTTAGCAGCGCAAATTATTGGGGCAAGCCATCATGATGTTTTACAAAAAGTAATAAGCTATAAATTAAACTTGCAAGATAAAGTGTTGCATGGTAATTTGCCTTTGCCCGATTTTAAATTTAGAGTAGGATAAACTTTTGTTTTATTTTTGAAGTATATCCTTTTTATAATTTTGTGTACTTATTATTTTTCCTGTTTTATCAAGCTCCTTCCAAAGTCCATTTTTTAAATCATTTTGATAGTTGCCATAGATCTTGATAGATTTACCATCTTCAAAATATTCTTTGTATTCACCATTCATAGTATTTCCCTTATAAGTTGTTTCAGTATTTAAAGCAGCATCTCCGGCATAATATGTTTTTTGAATACTTTCTAAACTGCCCATAACATAATTATATGCTATACTTAATTTGCCTTTATCGGTATACCAATTGGTAACGCCATCGCGTTTATCATTAATGTAAATGGTTTCTTCCTGTAATTTTCCATTTTGATAATATACTTTTTTAGGACCATTCATTGCGCCATTTACATATTCCTGCTCCATCTCAACCTTCCCATGATCGAAGTATAGTTTGTAAGTGCCATCAATTTTATCGTTTTTATAAAAACACTGTTTTCTAATTTTACCTCCTGTTTTTATTTCAATACTAAGCCCATTTTTTATGCCCTTATCAAACTCTTCTAATTTATTAAGCATGCCATCAGCAAAGTATGTTTTAAATGCACCTTGCTTTTTGTCATTCAAATAGTTGCCTTCAGTTTTTACATTTCCGCTTGTTTCCTTCCAAAGGCCTTGTTTTAATCCATTTTTGTCGGTTTTGTTGATGCTTGTATCTGCGATGGTTTTTACATTATTTACCAAGGGCAAATTAGTTGCTGTTTGCGCATTAGTTTGACTAAAAATTAAGTACAGCGCTGCTACTGAATAAAATTTCTTCATTTTATTGATTGTTAAGTAAATGTTTGATTAAGCAAAAAATTAGTTAGAAAACCTCATTTGAATTACTCCTAAAATAGCTTCCTTGAATATACCTTTACTCATTTTAGATTCACCAATAGTGCGGTCGGTAAAGGTGATTGGAACTTCCTTAATTTTGAATCCTGCTTTTTTTACTTTGTATTTCATTTCAATTTGAAAGGCATAACCTATAAATTTAATACCATCTAAATTGATTGTTTCCAATACTTTTCTTTTATAGCATTTAAAACCTGCAGTGGTATCATGAATGTTAATCCATAAAATGATGCGCACATAAAGCGAAGCAAAATAGCTCATTAAAATACGGTCGATGGGCCAGTTAATCACCTTTCCGCCTTTAACGTACCTAGAACCTATTGAAAGCTCAGCGCCACCTGTTATGCATGCATTGTAAAGATTTATAAGATCATCAGGATTGTGAGAGAAATCGCAATCCATTTCAAAAATAAAATCGAATTTATGCGCAATAGCGTATTTAAAACCTGTAATGTATGCAGTGCCTAAACCAAGTTTGCCTATTCTCTCAATTAAATGAAGTTTAGGTCCAAATTCTGCTTGCAGTTTTTTTACAATTTCTGCAGTGCCATCTGGGGAACCATCATCAACAATCAACAATTCAAAAGGCACTTGCAGTGAAAACACTTTGCGCACCATGCGCTCAATATTTCCCTTTTCATTATAAGTAGGTATGATAACCAGGTTACTCAAGAGTGCTTCTAAATTAGTTTCTACAAACCTATATTAATACTTACAATTAAACAATAGGCAATTACTCTTTTTAGGAATATTAACGAAGAATATTTATCTTTATCCTAATGAAGCCTATAATTGTATTGATTTTTACCTTGTTTTTTGGTCCTATTTTCTATTGGGATTCAATAGCTATAAACAATAAAACACAGCGTTACAAAGCCAAAGGAAAAGCAAGTTATTATGCCGATAAATTTAATGGTAGAAAAACATCGAGCGGTGAGCGTTTTAGTAATGATAGTTTAACTGCGGCCCATAAATACCTGCCTTTTGGAACTGTTGTAGCAGTAACCAATCTTAAAAACGATTCAGTAGTGGTGGTAAGAATTAATGATCGTTTGCCTAAAAAATCTTCCCGAATAATTGACCTTACAAAAGCTGCTGCGCGCAAATTAAATTTTATTAGTAATGGTCTTGCCCAGGTTTCTATTGAAGAGCGTTCAAAATAAAAACGTTATTAACTTTCTTCGTTTAATTAATATTTTAAAAAGCTAAATGAAGGTGTAAAAATTGAGCTACATTGCTACTTTATTTAATAGATGAAAAAAACTGCATTGCAATTTTATACTAAAAGGTTAATTTTCTCTCTACTACTGGCTTTGCCGCTGTTTTTATGGCAATGTAAAAGCATGCGTAATAGAGGCGATAAAGGAAAATATGATGCCTACATTGATACTTCAGCATTTAATTTTGAATACAGCGCACCAGCCTATAGAGCATCAGCCAAAAGGGTTAATGATATTATTCATACCAAGCTCGACTTAACATTTGATATTCCTAATGCTACTGTTTTAGGAAAAGCCAGCATCACTTTTAAACCTTATTTTTATAGTGTTAACTCTATTGAATTAGATGCTATTGGATTTCAAATCAATAAAGTTACTGGACTAGGTCAATTAAGTGCTAAAAATTTAACATACAAATATAATGGCACTGTGTTAATTGTTGATTTGGGAAAAACATATACAGCAAAGGATACGCTGAGTATTTTTATAGATTATATTGCTAAACCAGATGAGCAAGTTCAAGGATCAAGTGAAGCTATTGTGAGCGATAAAGGGTTGTATTTCATTAATAAGGATGAAAGTCAACCTGGTTTTCCTACCCAAATTTGGTCGCAAGGAGAAACACAAGCCAATAGCAAATGGTTTCCTACTATAGATTTGCCTAATGAGCGAATGACACAAGAAATAATTTTAACCGTTAATAAAAAGTACACCACGCTTTCCAATGGTTTGCTGTTATCGCAAAAAGAAAACGAAGATGGTACACGAACAGATTATTGGAAGCAATCGTTGCCAGCTGCACCCTACTTAACAATGATTGCTATTGGTCAGTTTGGTGTAGTAAAAGAAAAGTATAAGAACATTGAAGTTTCCTATTATGTTGAGCCTAAGTATGTAAAATATGCGAAACAAATTTTTGCCGAAACACCAGATATGATAGCCTATTTTTCAAGTTTGTTAGGTGTTGAATATCCTTGGGAAAAATATTCACAAGTGGCAGTTCGCGAGTATGTTTCTGGTGCCATGGAAAATACAACAGCTACAGTGCATGGCGATGATATATTAAGAACCGAGAAAGAACTTTTAGATGAAGATGGCACTGATGTAATTGCACACGAACTTTTTCACCATTGGTTTGGTGATTTAGTAACCTGCGAAAGTTGGAGCAATTTGCCTTTAAATGAATCCTTTGCCAATTACTCAGAATATATTTGGTTATCGCATCGCTATGGTAAAGATGCTGGAGATGAACATTTGTATAAAGACCTAGAAATTTATTTGAATGAATCTAAAACGAAGCAGGCTAACTTAATTCGTTATTACTATGGCGACAAGGAAGAAATGTTTGATGGACATTCCTACAGCAAAGGCGGAAGGGTATTGCACATGCTTAGAAATTATGTTGGCGATGAAGCTTTTTTTGCTTCACTTAAATTATATTTAAACACTAAAAAATTCAATTCGGCCGAGATTGCAGATTTGCGTTTGGCCTTTGAAGCAACTACTGGAGAAGATTTAAATTGGTTTTTTGATCAATGGTTTATGTCGAGCGGTCACCCAGAAATTAGTGTAAATAGTTATTATAACGATACCACTAAACAAACAGTTTTAACGGTTAAACAAAATCAAAATTTGACCTTTGCGCCTTTATACAAATTGCCTATAGCTGTTGATGTATATACCAGCAGCGGAAAAACAAGAAACAACATCACCATTACCAAAACCGAAGAAAGCTTTTATATTGATAGTAAAACAAAACCAAATTTGGTAGTTTTTGATTCAGATCACATGTTATTGGCTGAAATTACTGAACTGAAGTCTGTTGAAGAATGGATTTATCAATACAAAAATTGCAGTGCTTATTATGCAAGAAGCGAGGCTATAAGAAAGCTAAAGGAATTTAAAGGCAAACAAGTTTATGAATGCTTGTTAAGCGCTACAAGTGATAAGTTTCATGGCATTAGATTGCAAGCTTTAGATGCGTTATCTGAAAATTATCAAAAAGACAACAGTGCGCAGTTAAAACAAACCTTTTTAAATGTAGCCTTAAGAGATGAAAAGTCAAATTTAAGATCGAGTGCATTAAAGGATTGGTACAAATTAGCTAAAGCGGATGAAAATCACAAAGATGTTTTAATAAAAGCAACCAATGATAAATCATATTTAGTGCAATCAATGGCGCTCAATTTATTAAATCAATCTGATCAGGATTTGGGATTTGAAATGGCAAAGAAATTTGAGAATGATTCAAATTTATACATGGTAAAAGAAATTGGAAAAATATATGTAGTATTAGGATCAGATAAGGAAAATGATTTTTTTGTAAAAAATTACAATCGAATTTCAGGCTTCGAAAAATATGATTTTATTGAACTGTATAGCAATTATCTTATTGGTAGAAGCGATGAAGTAATAAATGCCGGCGTTCAACTATTAGAGCGAGAAGCCCGTGCAAATAATGTTTGGTTTATTAAATTAAATGCAGTTAATAAATTGAATCAAATCGTTGATATGTATGTGCAGCGTGAGCAAGAATTAAAAGGCAAATCAGATAAACAAACCCAATATCAAGCTGCAATTATACAAAAGGAGCGTCTTCAAAATTTATTATCTGATATTAAGAAAGCAGAAACCAATGAAAATCTAATTAAGATTTATAAAAATTAGAAATATAAATAGTTCCTTTTTTAATAAAATAAACTTCAAAATAGTGATAAATAAATTTGCTCATCAGCAAAGTAAATAACACGGCTATCATTATAAGTAAGCTGTTAGAATGTGGAAAATTATAACCTAACTGAGCTGCTTTTCTTATCACATTACAAAGTAATTGGTAAAAAAATGGATGCAATAAATAAACAGCATAACTCATTTCTCCAAGTTGCTTAAAGGGTTGATCAAGCCACTTTGGCAAGTTCATTTCTAAACAATAAAAGCCAATACAAATAAAGGCCGAAGCAATGGTGAAAAGCCACCTATTAATTCCGTATAACAAATGAATTCCATCATCGCCAGTACGAATGCCAAAAAGTATAATTGCACCAAATAAAATTAAAAATGCGAAATTTTTATTGGTTGTTTTTTCCTTTCGAAATAAAATAGGAATACTCATACCAATGTAAAACAATAGCAAATGGTTTAAAGGATTAATAAATAATGACCATTGGTTATGAAGCGTATCGTTGGGGTTGAAAATATAAAAGGCAAAATAGTGATAGAGGATAAACAAAATTAAACCTACAAGTGCGTATATAAATCGATTAAGAGGATATAAATAAAGTAAGAAAGGGAAAACTAAATAGAAAACCAATTCATTGCCAACACTCCATGTACCTGGCGATATGTAGGTATCCCAACTAACAATACTAAATAAACCACTCACATTTATCAATAAATTCTGTAAAGATGTATGCTTTAAAGTGATAAGTAAAGTCAGCAAAATACTCAACCAAAACAAAGGAAAAATGCGAAAAAAACGTTTCAAAAAGTAGGCTAATATTGGCCCTTTATTGCATGTTAATTTTTGATGATACACATGATATAAAGTAATACCGCTTAGGATATAAAATATTTCAACGCCATATACACTTACCCGGCCAATAAATGTATTTGCACCATCGTAAACATAAAGCCATTTCATGTAATGATAGCACATAATACCCAGCGCTGCCAAACCTCTTAAATAATCAAGTTCTTTTATTCTAGGCATTCAGTTAAGTTATTTTTATATTATGTTTTTGTAATTTTTAAAACATCGAAATTATATAAATCAAGTGAATAATTATGTTTAAAACTTATTCAGCATAAAATACAATGCACCTTTGCTATTATTTATTTTTATACTGTTCTTAAAATTAAGTTTTACCAACCATTTAAAACAAACATGGCAATGGCTAAAAAGAAAGTAAAAAAAGTTTTTGTGCTCGACACTTCTGTGTTGTTATTTGATCACAGATCGGTTAAAAATTTTGCAGAGCACGATGTTGCAATCCCAATAACAGTATTAGAAGAAGTTGACCGTTTTAAAAAAGGAAACGATGTTATCAACTTTGAAGCGCGTGAGTTTATTCGCATGCTTGATGAATTATCACAAAGTAATTCTTTGCAAGAGTGGCTGCCAATTAAAGGTGCAAATAAAGGCAAGTTTAAAGTGCAGATGAATGAAAAGAGCCGCAGGGATGCAAACCAAATTTTTGGAGAAAAAAAAGCAGATCATAATATTTTAAATGCCGCCATGCAATTGGCCGAAGAGCGCACAGATTGCACCGTAATTCTTGTTACTAAAGATATAAATTTAAGATTAAAAGCGCGTTCTTTAAACATAATTGCTGAAGATTATGAAACAGGTAAAGTAAAAGATATAGATCAACTTTACAAGGGAAATACAACACTTACAGTTCCTCAAAGTACCATCACCAAAATATATACAGCAGGTTATTGTTCACTTAAAGACGTGAAATTGAAAACAGCTATTGCAAATCATTTTTATACTTTAAAAAATGGTGATGCATCTGCTTTGGTATATTACAATGAAGAAAGAAATTTGCTTGAGCGCATAAATAAAGAAAATGCTTATGGCATAAAGCCAAGAAATGTGGAACAAACTTTTGCCTTGCACGCTGTTTTAAATCCCAAAGTATTGTTAGTTACAATTCAAGGTATTGCAGGAACAGGTAAAACATTGCTCGCTTTGGCGGGTGCCATGTCGCAAAAACAAAGTTTTCATCAAATTTATTTGGCAAGGCCAATAGTTCCTTTAAGCAATAAAGATATTGGCTTTTTGCCTGGCGATATAAAAGCTAAGATAAATCCATACATGGAGCCACTTTGGGACAATCTAAAATTGATACAAAACCAGTTTAAAGAAACGGATAAAGAGTACCAAAAAATTAGAGAAATGGTAGAGAAAGAAAAACTTCATATTACGCCTTTGGCCTATATTAGAGGTAGAAGTTTAAGCAACATCATATTTATTATAGATGAGGCTCAAAATTTAACCCCGCATGAAGTAAAAACCATCATTACGCGTGCAGGTGAAAATACTAAAATTATTTTTACCGGAGACATTTTTCAAATTGATACACCCTACTTAGATACACATAGTAATGGCTTGTCTTATTTGATAGATAAAATGAAAAATCATCCATTATATGCTCACATGACGCTTGAAAAAGGGGAACGTTCTGAGCTTGCAAATGTGGCTAGTTTAATGCTTTAAATAAATTATTTATTGGGCCGAATATATTACCTTTGCAGCCTTAAAACAAAAAGGCTATTGAGTTGTATATAGTTGCATGGATATTGAATCGTTAAAACAAAAGTATAGTAAGAGTCATCAAATTTCTGAATTAACCAATTATCTTAAAAATAGCGCACGTTGCAATGTGCAGTTAAAAGGATTGGCCGGGAGTGCTATTGCATTTATTGGAACTGCAGTGGTTGATGCCATCCATGGTACGCATCTTTTTATTTTACCTGATAAAGAACAAGCAGCCTACGTATTTAATGATTTAGAAAATTTAATTGGGAAAGAAAAAGTTTTATTTTTCCCAATGAGTTACAAAAAACCTTATGAGCCCGAAACTATTGACAATGCTAATGTTTTGTTCAGGTCTGAGGTGTTAAATCACTTAACAAAAAGTCATCAATCTGCCATCATAGTTACATATCCTCATGCTTTATTTGAGAAAGTAGTTACCAAAAAACATTTATCGGAAAATACTTTTAATCTTAAAAGAAAAGAGAAAGTCGATTTAGATTTTATGTTTTCTTTTCTCGAAGAATATGGTTTCGAGAGGGTAGATTTTGTGGTGCAACCTGGTGAATTTAGTGTGCGTGGCGGTATCATTGATGTGTTTTCTTTTAGCAACGATTTTCCTTACCGTATTGAGTTTTTTGACAATGAAATTGAGAGCATTCGAACCTTTGATACGGCTACTCAACTTTCGGTGGCGCATTTCGATTTCATTAATATAATTCCAAACATTAGTGAGAAATTATTGATAGAAAGTAGGGCTTCTTTCTTAGAATTTATTTCAGCTGAAACAACTGTTTGGGTAAGTCATCTTGATCATTCAGCCGACCTCTTGCAAAAGTCCTATGAATCGGCAGAAGCTGCGCATGCCAAAGCCGAACAAGGTATCATAAAACAACTTAGACCTGACGAATTATTTATTGATAAAAATATATTTCTTGAAGATATTTCTCGTTTCAGAAACATTGAATTTGGAAACCAAAGTGTATTGAATTTCGATAAAATATTTCAGTTCAATTTTGCCCCTCAACCCAGCTTCAACAAAAATTTTGAACTCCTTATTTCAAATTTAAAAGTTAATTTAGAATTAAAAATTACAAATTTACTTTTTGCTGATACTCCCAAACAAACAGAACGTTTGCTCAGCATTTTAGAAGATGTTAATGTAAATCAAGGCAAACGTTTTGCTGTTGATGAGGTTAGGCCAATTTTACTTTCTTTAAGTGAAGGTTTTATTGATAATGATTTAAAATTGGCATGTTATACCGACCATCAAATATTTAATAGATATCATCGATATAAACTTAAAGATCAATTCAGGAATAAGAGCGAAGCACTCACTTTAAAAGAACTAAAGTCATTAAATCCGGGCGATTTTGTAACACATATCGATCATGGTGTTGGGCGTTTTGCTGGCCTCGAAAAAATTGATGTGAATGGCAAACAACAAGAAGCCATTAGATTGGTTTATCGCGACAATGATATTTTGTATGTTAGTATTCAATCATTACATCGTATTGCTAAATACAGCGGGCAAGAAGGCACTTTACCTAAACTCAATAAATTAGGCAGTAACACTTGGAACGCACTTAAGCAAAAAACAAAATCAAAAGTTAAAGAAATTGCCTACGATTTAATTAAATTATATGCAAAAAGAAAATCGCAAAATGGCTTCGAATTTAGTCAAGATACTTATTTGCAAACAGAATTAGAAGCATCCTTTATTTATGAAGATACTCCTGATCAAGTAAAATCAACAGCCGCAGTAAAAAAAGATATGGAAGCGCCACATCCTATGGATAGATTGATTTGTGGTGATGTAGGTTTTGGTAAAACA
Source organism: Chitinophaga pinensis (assembly GCA_945872355.1). Classification (GTDB taxonomy): domain Bacteria; phylum Bacteroidota; class Bacteroidia; order UBA4408; family UBA4408; genus CAIKXD01. The sequence goes on along the minus strand of CAMBZU010000067.1, from coordinate 2,607 downwards.
GAAATAGCTGTGCGTGCCGCTTTTAAAGCAGTGTGCGATAGTAAGCAAGTTGTAATATTAGTGCCAACAACTATATTGGCCTTGCAACATTATAAAACATTTACAGAAAGGCTAAAAGATTTTCCTTGTAATGTTGATTATATCAATCGTTTTAGAAGTTCAAAAGAACAAAAAGAAACCCTCAAAAGAGTAGAGGAAGGTAAGGTAGATATATTGATTGGTACGCATCGCATAGTGGGCAAAGATGTTAAGTTTAAAGATTTAGGTTTAATGATTATTGATGAAGAGCAAAAGTTTGGCGTAGCAGTAAAAGATAAACTCAAAACAATCAAAGCAAATATTGATACCTTAACCTTAACTGCCACGCCAATACCACGAACGCTGCAGTTTAGCATGATGGGTGCAAGGGATTTATCAGTAATTGTAACGCCACCTCCCAATAGATATCCTGTGCAAACCGAGCTTCATACTTTTGATGAAGAGGTTATTCGTGATGCTATTGCTTACGAAATATCTAGAGGTGGCCAAGTTTTCTTTGTACATAACCGCGTGCAAAATATTCAAGAAGTGGCAGGCATGATACAACGCCTTTGTCCTGATGCTTCTGTAATAACAGCACATGGACAAATGGAGGGTGATAAATTAGAAAAGGCCATGATGGATTTTGTGGATGGTGTGTATGATGTTTTGGTGGCTACAACAATTATTGAGGCAGGTTTAGATATTAGCAATGCCAACACCATTATTATTAATGGCGCCAATTTATTTGGATTAAGCGACTTACATCAAATGCGCGGTCGTGTGGGCAGAAGCAATAAAAAAGCTTTTTGCTATTTGTTAGCACCTCCTGCAAGCATGCTTACCAACGAAGCACGTAAACGGCTAAAAGCCATTGAGGAATTTGCCGATTTAGGTTCTGGTTTTAATATTGCTTTACGCGATTTGGATATTAGAGGTGCAGGTAATTTATTAGGTGGCGAACAAAGTGGTTTTATTGCCGAAATTGGCTTCGAAATGTATATGAAAATATTAAATGAAGCCATTGAAGAATTGAAAGAAACAGAGTTTAAAAACTTGTATGAAGATAGCGATAGCGCCCATCAAATGATGCGTAAAGCAGGTGTGAGCGGCAGCAATTTTATTAAAGATTGCCAAGTTGATACCGATATGGAAATTTTATTTTCTGATGAATACATCAACAATATTACCGAACGTATGAGCCTCTATAAAGAGCTCGATGATATGGAAACGGAAGCGCAATTGTTGGAATATGAAAAGAACTTAATAGATCGCTTTGGCCCGCTTCCGTTGCAAGCCAAAGAATTACTAAATGCCATTAGATTGAGATGGGTAGCCATTGAAATAGGTTTCGAAAAAGTAGTGCTTAAACACAATAAAATGGTTGGCTTTTTTATCGCTAAGCAAGATAGTCCTTTTTACGAGAGCCCTGCCTTTCATAGGGTAATAGATTTTATGAAACAACAACCACATGCAGCCAGGTTAAAAGAAACGCCAGGAAACAAGCTTACAATGGTGTTTGATAGGGTTGGAAATTTAAATGAGGCATTAAAAGTATGCCGATTGATAGTGAATTAAAATTTACTTTTTTGTAGTAATTTTATTAATAAAGGAGGTAAAATATCCTTTGCAATTTTCTTCCATTTTTTGTGCCTTTTATTTTTACTTTTTAGCAGTAAAATCGAAGCTGTGCTTCGGTTTGTTTTAATTTAGCAAGTTATACTTGCGTGGATATGGTTTGAAAGCTATTTTAGAATATCGTGTGCTGAATTTATTGCCTCAAAATTAATATTGCAGTTGCTTTTAAATTGACCTGGTATTAACTTTTAACTTCCACTTCAAGATGCCGAGCGCAGCGCTAACAATTAAAAAAAACACGAAGTGCAACTTCGTGTTTACGCGGTCAATTTAAATACCTTAACCTAATGACATTGACTTCGCGTTTACGTGAGTAGGCTAAAAGCACAGTAAAATCGAAGCTGAGCTTCGGTTTATTTTAATTTAGCAAGTTATACTTGCGTGGATATGGTTTGAAAGCTATTTTTGAAAATCGCACCCTGAATTTTTGCCTCAAAATTAATATTGTAGTTGTTTTTAAATTGATTTAATATTAACTTTTAACTTTAATGTTGTGAAGCCGAGCACAGCTCTAACAATTAAAAAAAACACGAAGTGCAACTTCGTGTTTACCCCAGTAAAACCGAAGCTTTGCTTCGGTTTGTTTTAATTTAGCAAGTTACACTTGCGTGGATATGGTTTGAAAGCTATTTTTGAAAATCTTATACTGAATTTTTACCTCAAAATTAATATTGTAGTTGTTTTTAAATTGACCTGGTATTAACTTTTAACTTCCACTTCATGATGCCGAGCGCAGCTCTAATAATTAAAAAACACGAAGTGCAACTTCGTGTTTACAAGGGAGGGCTCATTTTTAATAATTTCTGCAATATTCCTGTTCACAATTCCCATTTCTTATATTGTATTTGCAATTATCACAGTAAAATCGAAGCTGAGCTTCGGTTTATTTTAATTTAGCAAGTTATACTTGCGTGGATATGGTTTGAAAGCTATTTTTGAAAATCGCACCCT
>CAMBZU010000066.1 GCA_945872355.1 Chitinophaga pinensis | reverse complement strand
GATTTTATTGATTATGTCGATCATCTTACTTATGGTTTATCAAATATTGGTATAAATAAAGATGATAAAATAGCCATCATTTCTAATAACCGCCCAGAATGGAACTTTGCAGATTATGCTTCGCAGCAATGCGGCGCTATTAGTGTGCCTATTTATCCAACCATTAGTTTGCACGACTTAATTTTTATTTTAAATGATGCGCAGGTAAAACTTGTTTTTGTATCGAGTGTTGAGCTCTATGAAAAAGTAAAAGAAGCTTCTAAACAAGCGCCATCTGTGAAATTCATTTACAGTTTTAATGAAATTAAAGAGGTTGATTATTGGAAAGAACTATACAATAACGGCAAAAGTAATCCTGCTAAAGAAAAGATAGCTCAAATAAAATCGACCATAGGAAATGGTGATTTACTAACCATTCTTTATACTTCGGGCACCACGGGAACACCAAAAGGCGTAATGCTTTCACATAATAATTTATTGAGTAACTCTTTTGCTACTCAAAATTTGGCCCCTTTTCAAAAACATTGGACAGCACTCAGTTTTTTACCCTTAAATCATGTATATGAGCGTATGTTAAATACGCTATACATTTATCTAGGGCTGGGTATTTATTATGCCGAAAGTTTAGAAACTATTGGTGACAATTTAAAAGAACTTAAACCTCAGGTGTTCGCCACTGTGCCAAGGCTTCTTGAAAAAGTGTACGATAAAATTGTGGCCAAAGGTCATGAACAAACTGGCATCAAAAAAACATTGTTCTTTTGGGCATTAGACTTGGGGCTTCGTTACGAATTACAAGGCGCTAATGGCTGGTGGTACGAATTTCAATTAAGTATAGCCAATAAATTGGTGTTCTCTAAATGGCGCGAAGCATTAGGTGGCAATGTACAAGCAGCAGTTTCAGGTGGAGCAGCGCTGCAACCCAGATTAGCAAAGGTGTTTAATGCAGCAAAAATAATGGTATTAGAAGGATACGGACTCACCGAAACTTCACCTGTAGTTGCAGTAAATAGCTTTAAACCTAAAGGAATAAAATTTGGCACTGTTGGCGATGTGATTGATGGTGTTACAGTTAAAATAGCTGAAGATGGAGAAATTTTAGTGAAAGGTCCTAACGTAATGTTAGGTTATTATAACAGAGCAGACGCCACCGCCGAAGTAATGGATGCCGAAGGTTGGTTTCACACAGGTGATATTGGTACTTTTATAGAAAATAGATACCTAAAAATTACTGATAGAAAAAAGGAGATTTTTAAAACATCGGGCGGTAAATACATTGCGCCTATTATGATTGAAAATAAACTCAAAGAATCGCCATTTATTGAGCAAGCATTGGTTGTTGGAGAAAATCAAAAATATGCTGCGGCACTTATAGTTCCTGCTTTTGTTGCCTTAAAAGATTGGTGCACCAAAAACAATATTAGTTTTACTAGTAACGAAGACCTTATAACTAAAAAAGAAGTAATAGCACTTATTGATCACGATATTGCAGAAAGCAATAAAACTTTGGCTCCTTACGAAACAATTAAAAGAGTAACTTTGTTATCAAGGGAATGGACCATTGAGAATGGAGAGATGACTCCGAAATTGAGTTTAAAAAGAAAAGTAATAATGGAAGTAAATAAACAAGTAGTTGAAAAACTTTTTAGTGAATAAATAAATATAAAATGAAACAAAAACCCAAAATTAAATTCGCAAACAAGGACCGTTCTAAGTTCTTTGGAGTGCTAAGAAGTAATGTAGATGAGTATTTTAAAGAAAATAATATTTCAAAATATGCTAATGGCTCCATGGTTTTTAAAACCGCAGTCATGATATTTTTATATATTGCACCATTGGCAAGTTTAATGGTATTTCATCAAGAAACTTGGCAGTTGGTGATTAGTTTTAGTATTGTTGGTTTAGCAATGGCAGGCATTGGTATGAATGTAATGCATGATGCAAATCATAATGCTTATTCTTCAAATCCTATAGTTAATAAATTAGTAGGTTATTCTTTAAATATGGTTGGAGGAACAGTATTTAACTGGAAATTACAGCACAACATCCTTCATCATACCTACACTAATGTGTACCAAATGGATGATGATATTGATGATAAATTAGTGTTTAGATTTTCGCCACACAGCCAATTGAGAAAATTTCACCGTTTTCAGCACATCTATATTTTTCTTTTCTATTCAATCATGTCGTTGTATTGGGTAACTTTTAAAGATTTGATACAATTAATTAAGTACAATAAAAATGGAGTAAGCAGAGCTACGCCAAAAGAATATTGGAAAAATGCGGGCATACTTTTCGTGTCAAAAACCATTTATCTTTTTTACATGTTTTTTGTTCCCATTTACTATTTCAACTACACTTTTGGAGAAATATTTCTAGGTTTTTTATGCTTACATATTGTTTGTGGCTTATTGCTTAGCGTTGTTTTTCAACTAGCGCATTCAGTGGAGGAAGCTTCTCATCCTGTTCAAAATGATAAAAGTGAAATTGAAAATGATTGGGCAATTCATCAAATGAATACAACTGTAAATTTTGCCCGTCATAATAAATTTATTACTTGGTATGTTGGTGGCTTAAACTTTCAAGTTGAGCATCATTTATTTCCAAATATTTGTCATATTCATTATCCTAAAATTGCTGAAATTGTAAAGCGTACTGCTGAAGAATTTGAAGTTCCATACTTAGAATCACCTACTTTTTGGATGGCCTTTAGATCACACATCAATGCTTTAAAAGCCCTGGGAAGTAAACAAGATGTAAACTTTGCATTACACTTTGACAATTAACACATTTCAATTTTTTATCCTTTAAATATCTAAATTAAATACTTGCGCTTATGAAAAGAAGTATTAATAAAGTTGCCATATTGGGATCAGGCGTTATGGGAAGTCGTATTGCATGCCATTTTGCAAATATTGGTGTACAGGTTTTACTTTTAGATATAATTCCTAAAGATGCAGATAGTTCAAAAAAATCAAGAAATAAAATTGTAGATGATGCCCTGGCTTTTGCTTTAAAGTCGAACCCCTCGCCTATTTATAAAAAATCTTTTGCATCTAAAATTACCACAGGAAACTTTGAGGACAATATGGCGCAAATAGCCAATTGTGATTGGATTATTGAAGTTGTTATTGAACGATTAGACATTAAAAAAACTATATTCGAACAAGTAGAAAAGTATCGTAAACCAGGAACTTTAGTAAGCAGTAACACTTCTGGCATTCCTATACACATGATGATTGAAGGTCGTTCAGAAGATTTCCAACAACATTTTTGCGGCACACACTTTTTTAATCCACCCAGGTATTTAAAACTTTTAGAGATTATTCCAACAAGTAAAACTTCGCAAGAAGTAATAGATTTCTTTACCCACTACGGCGATTTATATTTAGGAAAAACAACCGTTTTATGTAAAGATACTCCTGCCTTTATTGCCAATAGAATTGGGGTTTACGGAATTATGGCCTTATTTCATTTGGTCGAAAAAATGGATTTAACGATTGATGAAGTTGATAAACTAACTGGTCCGGTGCTAGGCCGCCCCAAATCTGCAACATTTAGAACTTGCGATGTAGTTGGCCTCGACACTTTGGTGCATGTTGCCAATGGTGTTGCTGAAAGTTGTGCCAATGATGAAGCCATTGATGTTTTTAAAATACCAGGCTACATCAATAAAATGGTCGAAAATAAATGGCTAGGCTCTAAGACAGAACAAGGATTTTTTAAGAAAGTTAAAGGTGAACATGGCAAAAGTGAAATACATGCTTTAGATTTAAAAACGCTGACTTATAAGCTTTCACAAAAGGTAAAGTTTGCCACTTTAGAAAGTACTAAAACCATCGACAATTTAAAAGATAGAGTGAAGGTATTGGTCAATGGTAAAGATAAAGCCGGTGATTTTTATCGTGAATCGTTTTTTGGTTTATTTGCTTATGTAAGTAACAGAATTCCAGAAATTTCTGATGACCTATTTAAGATTGATGATGCCATGAAGGCCGGATTTGGCTGGGAATTAGGCCCTTTTGAATATTGGGATGCTATGGGTGTTAGTGAAATGGTTGCAGCCATGGAAACTGCTGGTCATAAGCCTGCAGCTTGGGTTAAAGAAATGTTGAATGCTGGCCATCATTCATTTTATCAAATTAAAGAAGGTAAACCTTACTATTATGATGCGGTTAGAACCAAAGCGCTTGCAAAAATTCCAGGTACCGAATCTTTTATACTGCTTGACCATATTCGCGAAAACAAAACAATTTGGAAAAATGCGGGTACATCAATTACAGATATTGGCGAAGGCATTATCAATTTAGAGTTTCACTCAAAAATGAACAGCATTGGAGGCGAAGTTATTGCGGGTGTAAACAAAGCCATTGAAATAGCCGAAAAAGAATTTTCAGGTTTAGTAATAAGTAACGAAGGTGCAAACTTTAGCGCAGGTGCTAATGTAGGTATGATTTTTATGATGGCTGTGGAGCAAGAATACGATGAATTAAACTTTGCAATTAAAGCATTTCAAAATACCATGATGCGCTGTCGTTATTCCTCTATTCCGGTTGTAGTAGCGCCTCATAACATGGCACTTGGTGGTTCTTGCGAAATGTCGATGCACTCAGATAAAGTAGTTGCACATGGTGAAACCTACTTGGGCTTGGTTGAATTTGGTGTTGGATTAATACCTGGAGGTGGTGGCACCAAAGAATTTGCATTAAGATTATCAGATGAACTAAAAGATGGAGACATTGATTTAAATAGATTCCGCGACCGCTTTTTAACTATTGGACAGGCCAAAGTTTCAACTTCTGCACACGAGGCATTTGATTTAGGTTATTTAAGAAAAGGGATTGACGAAGTTGTTGTTTCCAGAGCACGCCTTTTAAGTGAAGCTAAAAACGCTTGTCTTAATTTAGCGAATGATGGATACACACAACCAGCGCCAAGAAAAGATATAAGAGTACTTGGAAAACAAGCGTTAGGATTGGCTTATTTAGGCGCAAACTCTATGTTAAGCGGGCATTATATTAGTGAGCATGATGCAAAAATTTCTCAAAAACTAGCCTATGTGCTCTGTGGTGGCGACTTATCATCTCCAACATTGGTGAGCGAGCAATATCTTTTAGATTTGGAGCGCGAAGCTTTTTTGAGCCTTTGCGGCGAAAAGAAAACATTAGAGCGATTGCAATCGATATTAACAGGTGGTAAGATTTTAAGGAATTGATTTTGGGGGATTGGGGGATTTTGGGTATTGAGATTTTGAGATTTGGGTATTGAGATTTGGGGATTTGGGTATTGAGACTGGGGGATTGATGGATTGAGATTGGGGGAATTTGGGTATTGAGATTTTGAGATTTGGGTATTGAGATTTGGGTATTGAGATTTTGAGATGTGAGTATTGAGATTTGGGGATTTGGGGAATTTGGGTATTGAGATTTTGAGATTTGGGTATTGAGATTTGGGGAATTTGGGTATTGAGATTTTGAGATTTGGGTATTGAGATTTTGAGATGTGAGTATTGAGATTGAGGGATTTGGGTATTGAGATTTTGAGATGTGGGAGTGAATTAGATGTAAACTTTAGAATTATTTTATAAAAGAAAAAGGCTGAATTTAATAAAGAAATATTTTTATGCACAACTTTAAAGAACTAAAAATATGGAGTAAAGCATTAGAGTTATCGGTTAGTGTTTACAAGGTAACCTCATCATTTCCAAAGGAAGATAAGTTTGGATTAATTTCTCAAATTAAAAGGTCAGCAGTTTCAATACCATCCAATATTGCTGAGGGTGCAGGCAGAAACTCTGAAAAAGAATTTTTATATTTTCTTAGTGTTGCAAATGGTTCGGCATACGAACTTCAAACGCAATTATTAATATCAAACAAACTCAATTTTTTAAAGGATGAAGTGCTTGACAGTATGCTTAAAGAACTTGATGAAATTCAAAAAATGAACTACAACTTTCAAAAAATATTAAAACAAAATGTATTAAAAACTAAGCCCGTTTCCCAAAAAAAAGAAACAATGCAATATATTAAATCAAAAATATAAACGATTTCACCAAAACGCCCAATACAAAAAGTCTAAATACCAAAAGTCCCAATACTAAAAATCCAAATACTAAAAGTCTCAATACTAAAATCCAAATAGTCCAAATACAAAAAATCTAAATACTAAAATCCAAATAGTCTAAATACAAAAAATCTCAATACTAAAATCCAAATAGTCCCAATACTAAAAATCCAAATACTAAAAGTCTCAATGCTAAAATCCAAATAGTCCCAATACTAAAAATCCAAATACTAAAAGTCTCAATACTAAAATCCAAATAGTCCCAATACTAAAAATCCAAATACTAAAAGTCTCAATACTAAAATCCAAATACTAAAAGTCCAAATACTAAAAATCCAAAAGTCCAAATACCAAAAACCCAAATAGTCCCAGTATAAATAACACCAAACCGTAAAAAAACAAGCCAAATGAACGCATATATTGTAGCAGCATACCGAACAGCCGTAGGCAAAGCAAACCGCGGTGGATTTAGATTTACCCGCCCCGATGAATTAGCCTCCACAGTAATCAAACATTTGATGCAATCTGTTCCTAATGTTAACGAAGAGCAAGTAGATGATTTAATTGTTGGCAATGCAATGCCTGAAGCTGAACAAGGATTAAATATTGGACGATTGATATCTTTAATGTCTTTTAATTCTGATAAGATTAGTGGTATGACAGTAAATAGATATTGTGCATCTGGATTAGAAACAATAGCCATCGCTTCTTCTAAAATACATAGTGGTATGGCTGATTGTATTATTGCAGGAGGTGCAGAAAGCATGAGTTTGATCCCTATGGGTGGTTGGAGAATTGTTCCAAATGCAGATGTTACCTTGGCACATCCTGATTATTATTGGGGAATGGGATTAACAGCAGAAGCGGTAGCTAATGAATATAAAGTAAGCCGCGAGGATCAAGATGTATTTGCTTATCATTCACATCAAAAAGCTATAAAAGCGATACATAGCAATAAGTTTAAAGATGAAATTGTGCCTGTAACTGTGAATGAAATTTATTTAGATGAAAATGAAAAGAAAAAAACAAGATCATTTATTGTTGACACAGATGAAGGCCCAAGAGCCGATACAAGCATTGAAGCTTTGGCAAAATTAAAACCAGTATTTGATGCCAATGGAAGTGTAACAGCAGGAAATTCATCTCAAACTAGTGATGGTGCTGCCTTTGTAATGGTGGTGAGCGAAAAGTTTATGAAAGAAAACAACCTCACTCCTATTGCCCGTATGGTGAGCTTTGCAAGTGCCGGCGTTGCACCCAAAATAATGGGCATTGGTCCTATTGCAGCTATCCCAAAAGCTTTGAAATTAGCAGGTTTAAAGAAAGAGCAAATTGATCTGATAGAATTAAATGAAGCCTTTGCCTCACAATCTTTAGCTGTTATTCGCACCTTAGATTTAAATCCTGATGTTATTAATGTTAATGGTGGCGCTATTTCTTTAGGTCATCCGCTTGGTTGCTCTGGCGCTAAGCTATCGGTGCAAATTTTTAATGAACTAAAAAGACAAAATAAAAAATACGGAATGGTTAGCATGTGTGTTGGAACAGGACAGGGTGCGGCTGGTATCTTTGAAATGTTATAAAATTCTCAATCTTAAAAATCAATAAAACTTAAATTCAATCCCTTTATGAAAACAAGTAATTATTTTAACCAATTGTCTAAATCACCTTTAACTTTCATCTCCTTTGCATTATTTTTAGCTTGCACATCTTCAAAAGTAAATGCACAAACAATTTCTATTGACAGTGTAAGTAGCTACCTAGGTAAAACAGTAACAGTTTGTGATAAAGTATACGGCACACATGTTTCAAATGGCGAAAAAAAGACCACAAGCCTTAATTTAGGTGCCGACTATCCAAACAGTAAATTAACCATTGTTATTTTTGAGAAAGATCTCCCAAACTTTAGCTATGTGCCATCACTTTTACTAAAGGACAAAGATGTATGTGTAACTGGCAAATTAGTAACATATAAAGACAAACCTCAGATCATTGTTTCTGAAGCAGCAAGTATAACCTACAAGTAGCGTGAGCTGCAGCTTAAACTGCATCTTTATTTTGTTTTTTTGAATTAATTTATTGCAATAAATCAATGGCCATGCTTGCCATTATTGCTGGCGCAAACTTTAATACATCTTCATCAATATTAAAATTCGAAGTATGTACATTGTGTTCAGTATCTTTTATGGCGTTGCCTGTGCCAAGTCTATAAAAACACACTGGTTTAATTTGACTAAAATAAGCAAAGTCTTCTGCAGTCATTCTATAATCTAAATCAATAATGTTCTCCTTGCCAATTGTTTCTTCGGCAGCTGTTATACAAACTTGTGTTACAGCTTCATCATTCACCAAACAAGGATAACCATGATGAATATCAACCTCGCATTCACCGCCCATTTCAGCTGCAGTAATTTGCGCAAGTTGTTTTATAATTTGGTGACTTTTATTTCTCCAAGCCTCATCTAAGGATCTAAATGTACCTGCAATTTTAACGATATCAGGAATTACGTTTGTTGCACCTAATCCTTCTATTTTACCAAAAGCCAATACCGTTGGGATATTACCTTCATTTTCTGATTTATCAATCATAAAGAACTGGTGCAACTTAGTGATAATGGCGCTAGCAATAAGCAAAGGATTGATATAAGTATGTGGCATGGCTGCATGGCCTCCTTTTCCTTTTATTGTAAGATAAATTTCATCGGTAGAGGCCATGAATAAGCCTTTTTTAAAACCAATTTTACCCGATGCTATTTGTGGCGTAACGTGCTGAGCAATTAAACAATCAACCTCAGGATTATGCAGCACTCCTTCATTAATTAGCACAGAAGCACCACCGGGCAATAATTCTTCGCCAGGCTGAAATATAAATTTTACATTACCCGCAATTTGATCTTTTAATTCAAATAAAATTTTTGCAACGGTCAATAAAATTGCAGTATGCACATCATGTCCGCAGGCATGCATTACACCATTTATTGATGATTTATAAGCTATATCATTTGTTTCTTGAATTGGCAAAGCATCTAAATCTGCTCTTAAACCAATTGTTTTACCTACTGTGTTTCTATCATGCAAAAGCGCTATTACACCTGTTTTGGCAAGTCTAGTCACAGCTGTAAACCCAATTCCTAGAAGTGTTTTTTCGACATAATTGGCAGTAGAGAATTCTTGAAAAGACAATTCAGGAAAGCGATGTATTTGATGACGATGCTTGATTGTTTCCTCAAAATATGTTGAAGATAAAAGCCTTACTTGTTGCTTTAATTTTACACTCATTTAGCAAAAATCATTTTTAGGGAAATGATTAAAAACAATATGCCAAACACTTTGGTAATTGTTGCTTTATCGATACTCAAAGACAATTTAGAACCAAAATAGCTGCCTAAAATAAATGTTGAAGCAATTATTGCAGCTGTTTTCATATCTACATGCCCTTTGTTATAATAATTCATCACACCTAAAATTCCGATGGGAAATAAAAACATGAACAGCGTAGTTCCTTGCGCACTATGCTGGTCGAAACCTAAGAAATAGACCAACATAGGTACTATTACTATTCCACCGCCTATCCCTACCATGCCACTTAAAAATCCGGCACAAATACCTATAAAGAGGAGGATTGAAATTTGATAAATTGACATTAAAAATCGAGTGCTAATGATAAATAAAATATTCTTGGCTTAACTTCTCCATCATCTACACCCCAAGCCCAATCGGCCCGAACAAAATAACCAAGTAATTTTGCACGCATCCCCCAACCGTAACCGCCAACCAAAGGTTCTTGTTCTCTTTGAATGGTAACGGTGATAGGGTTTTGATTTATTGTTTGTACATTAAATGAATTATCATTTCCATAAGGCGATTTACCTGTCCAGGCGGTACCTATGTCTGCAAATCCTATCACTTGAAATGAATTTATAAACTCATTTTTAATAGGTTTATTATATAAGTAAGAAAAAACAGGCCATCTAATTTCTGAATTTATCACAGCAAAACTATTCCCATTCCTAATATTTTGAGAAAAGCCTCTTAAATTAGACGCTAAAGCTTGGTAAGCATAATTTTGATCCTTTGCCACTGGCACATCTGGATTAAAAGTAGGATTAGAACTAAAATTTATCCAATTATCAACACTACCAAGGTAATACACTAATTTTTGAGAACCACCACTGGTGCTGGCTGCAAGTCGGTTGGCCCAAACTAAATTTCTATGAATTTTAAGATAATGTCTAAAATCTAAACCTATTACGGTAATGTTTTTACTTGATATATCAATACGATTAAAATACTCTGCAAATATTTTGTAACGCGTTCCAAGCAATACATTCACTCCTTTTGCTCTGGTATTATCATAAACAAATTCTAACTTGCCAATACCCCAAAATTCATATGCTGATTTCTTTTGCATATTATTAATATCAGTAGAAAGATAGGTGCTCTTATCATTTCTTCCTGTTATGGCACCTCTTAAAGAAGCCAATTCATTAAAAGGATATTTTACACTGTAGCGTATTTGATGAGACAGTTGTTTAGGCGCTCCAAATGCATCAGTGCTAGGAAAACTCTGACGATAAAACAACCATTGTTTATCATATCTCCCTGCCCTATTTTCTGTACTTAAAAAAACTTCATTACTTTTTAAATCGATGCCTAATTTAAATCCACCAACAATTCTATGATCTTCAAACACATCACTTGTTCCAATTTTTATTAAACCATTAATTCCGGGATTAAAAAGCACTGCAGTACCGGTAAATTTTTGATATCCATTGTTCAAAAATGTATTGTCGAATTGTGTAACAAGCTGATCAATGGTATAAGTGCGCAAATAATTTCTTTGCTTTGGCAAAATGAAAGGGTCTTCGGTTATTCCATTGCCAATTTTAGCAACCTCAAAGTTTTTAACACTTATGGTATCAGGTAAGTTCTTAGTGATTGCTTTGGTAGAATCTTTCTTTTCATTTTCAAAAATATAATTTCCGATATCTACACTTCCTTTCTTTAAAAAGTTAGGCTGCAACCTATTATCGGGAATTTTAACTGATGCTACTACTTTAATAATTGCACTTGGCGCTATAAATTCTGTTTGCTTTTTATCTTCTTTTTTTTCTTCCTTTATGTCAATTGCGCCTGTTTCTTTAGAAGCATTTAATTCATCAAATGGCTTCAACTCAGTTGTCAATAATTTATACCTTCCTTTATGAAGAAAAATTTCTGTAACCTTGTTAGAATTGGCATTCACATCATGCATTAATATACTTCTTGAATTTAAGCCAGCCTGTTTTGAAATGGCAAAGTATCTAAAATGTTCTGTGGTATCAACATAGCTAATGGCACTATCAAATTTGGCCACAAAACGCTGTGTAACAAACTCTTTTTCTCCTAAATAAGAGATATAATTTTTACCGTATGGATAAGGACTACTTTCATCAACATCAGGCGTATTAGTAACCCTGCGTAGTACTTTAGATTTATTTTTATGATCATACAAAAACAAATCATTTCTCTTGCTCATTTTTTGATAAAGTGTTTTGCCATCAATTCTAATTGTATCATCATTTCGGTTTGAAGCAAAGATGATTTGACGGCCTCCATTAATGAAGCGTGGACTTAAATCATCAAATAAATCTTTAGTAATTTGCTCTGTAAAATTCGATGTTAAATTATAAACAAAAATATCTGTTTGACCTTTTTGAACAGCACTCATCACTAATGTTTTGGCATCATCAGCATAGCTGAAATCTAATATTTTTTCAAAATTATACAGCGGTGGTCTTTTTTCTTTTTTACCAGTTTCTATATTGAAATAATTTAAATTTACTTCACCTTTTTTTTCGTAGGCATAGGTCAATAATTTTGATGAAGGATGCCAAGCTATTACTGGATAAGAGTAATCTGTTATTCTATCTAATTTCTTCTCTGCTTTATAAATCCTTTTTTGTTTTTTCTTTTCAAAATCATACACAAAAAGTTTTAGTTGCCCCATTTCATTTGTAACATAAGCCGCATATTTTTTATCGGGGCTCATTTTAAATTGACTGTAAGTTCTGTGCTTATTTGTTTTCTTTAATAGGGCCTCATGGTAATAAGGGATAGGTTCAATGGATGGATTTTCATTGTATTTGGTGGTATAAAAAGCCTTCCAATCAATATCCAATGACTTTAAAGATAAACCCAACACAAAAGCAAAACCACTTTCAATATTATGACTCACTTTTGTCATATATATCACATTAGGAATTATGGCAGCTCCGTATGATTCGGCAATATACCTCCAAACAGCATGGCCAGCATATTCAGCATCCTTACCCGATAAACGATTTAAATTTTTGTACTTTTTATTGAGCACAGCATCTTTAATTATATTATCTATTTGCCCATCCCAATTGCTTGCGATATAACTAAATAATCCTTTGGTATACCATTCTGGCAAGCTTAGTAAGGCTGAGTTTTTAATTACATCTTTCCAATTTCCGCCATACAGCATTTGATTAAATAATACTTCGGCTAAACCAGCTCTAATTTGCTTTTCTAAATCAACATGATTGCCATTGTTGTAAATAATAATTTTTGAGCCTGCCAATTTATTGCTACCGCCCAAATTAAAAGTGGGGTCGTTACTAAGCCCAATATTGCTCAATCTAAAATCAGAGAGCTTGTTGTAAATTACAAATTGAATTCTTGATTCGAGTTGATAATCATAAAACTCTTCAATTTCTTTTAGGTTTCTAATGGCCGACTCTGAAACATAAGCAGCTAACTCTCTGCCATTTTTATAGAAATAAGTATCAAATTTTTCGAACCGAAAATACTCCCATTTATAGGGTGCATACTGAATTCTGTTTTTTCCAAAATCCATTTGCGTTCCATAATAAAATTGGGCAGTACAAGAATGGCTCTTGAAAAGTAACAGTAAAAATAAAAAGTAAAAAAAGCACCTGCAATTAAGTTTCACAATCTTTTTAAATAGCTTGCTAAAATAAGCATTATTAAACAATACTTTATGATTTTTATGTATTTAACAAAAAAAAGCAAGCTTAGCTTCTCCGCCCTCTATTTTACAGCCTATTATTGGATACAGATTTACCCTTTTATATTCCAAATCATTCGCTTATTTTTACAACTTTATAAAAAGAATAATGCAAAAAATAAGTAATTACATTAATGGGCAATTGGTTGAACCTATTGGCCAAAGTTATTTAGACAACTATAACCCAGCAACAGGGAATGTATATTCATTAATTCCTGACTCGGACGAAAGAGATGTAGAACTTGCCTACAAAGCTGCAGCGGCTGCTTACCCGGCTTGGAGCTTAACAAGTGCGGAAGTAAAGTTTAAAATTTTTATGAAAATTGCCGAGTTAATTGAGCAAAATTTAGAGCAACTGGCAGCCGCCGAAAGTATAGATAATGGCAAACCCATAAGTTTGGCGCGTGTGATGGATATTCCAAGAGCTGCAAGTAATTTTCAGTTTTATGCTCAAGCCATCACGCAGTTTTCATCGGAATCACATCAAATGGAACAAAGCTTTTTAAATTATACATTACGCCAACCTATTGGTGTGGTTGGATGTATTTCTCCTTGGAATTTGCCTTTGTATTTATTTACATGGAAAATTGCTCCAGCATTAGTGGCCGGAAATTGTGTGGTTGCAAAACCATCTGAAGTTACACCTATGACAGCTTTTTTATTAAGCAGCATTTGCATTGAAGCAGGTTTGCCAGCAGGTGTTTTAAATATTGTTCATGGCAATGGTCCTAAAACCGGAATGAGTATTGTTTCGCACCCTCACATTCACGCCATTTCATTTACTGGTGGCACACGCACAGGTGCAGAAATAGCAAGGGTTGCAGCACCAATGTTTAAAAAATTATCGCTCGAACTAGGAGGAAAAAATCCAAATATCATTTTTGCGGATTGTGATTTTGATGAAATGATTGCCACTACCGTGCGCTCCTCTTTTGCCAATCAAGGTCAAATATGCTTGTGCGGCTCAAGAATATTTGTAGAAAGAAATATATACGATAAATTTAAAACAGCCTTTGTAGATAAAGTTGCTAAAATGAAAGTTGGAAACCCCTTGGACGAAAGCACTAAAATGGGCGCCATTGTATCTCAACTTCATTTCGAAAAAGTACTTTCATATATTGAATTGGCAAAGGAAGAAGGCGGAAAAATACTTTGTGGTGGTGAAGCTGTTCAAATGGAAGGCGATTTAAAAAATGGTTGGTACATCAGCCCTACAGTTATTGAAGGACTGAGCTATGATTGCCGAACCAATCAAGAAGAAATTTTTGGCCCAGTGGTAACCATTATGCCATTTGATACAGAAGAAGAAGTTTTAAAAATGGCCAATAGTGTGATGTACGGTCTTTCGAGCAGTTTGTGGACACTTGATTTAAAAAGAGCACATCGCATGGCTTCACTAATACAAGCTGGTATTGTATGGATCAATTGTTGGCTGGTAAGAGATTTACGCACGCCGTTTGGAGGAATTAAAAACTCTGGCGTTGGCCGCGAAGGAGGATTTGAAGCTTTACGTTTCTTTACTGAACCAAAAAATGTGTGCCTTAAGTTGTGATACTAAAAAGTAATCTCGCCTTCAATTAAATCGTTTCCGCGCAAAGCTTTAACCATAGTTGTATCACCTTTCTTAAACATTGATAAAGCTTTCATGTATGATTGCATGTCTTTAACAGTGTGTTCGCCTAACTTTACAATTACATCACCTTTTAGCAAACCAGCTTTAAAGGCAGGCTTCCCTTCTGTTACTCCATCAATATGTACACCTACCCCACTAAACATATAGTCGGGCATAATGCCTAAAGTAACTTTAAAAGCAGGTGTATCGCTTTTAGCACTGCGGGTTTTTAAGAACTTTAGCTTGGGTAATTTTTCAACCTCTGCAATGGTTTTGATAATAAATTCTAACACTTCTTTCTCTCCTTCATAATTTACTTTATCAGCATCATCAGATGGTTTATGATAGTCGCTGTGCTGCCCAGTAAAGAAATGCAACACTGGAATATCTTTTAAATAAAATGAAGTTTGATCACTTGGACCAACACCTGCACTATCCGTCATTACATTTAAATTAGATTTAATTGAAGCAATCATACTTACAAACTCAGGCGCTGTACCTACACCATAAACCATTAACTTTTTTGAAGTAGGCTCTAATCTACCAATCATATCCATATTGATCATCATATTAATATCGGCCAGCGGCGTAACTGGTTTTTCGCAATATTGCTTTGAACCAAACAAACCCAATTCTTCACCAGAAAAACAAATGAATAAAAAGTTGTAGGTTTCCTTGCGGCTGTTATTGCTGTAATACCTTGCAAGTTCAATTACACCAGCTGTTCCACTTGCATTATCATCAGCACCATTATGAATTTTATCTTTTGGATTCGCATCTAAAGAATTACCATCATGACCTAAGCCTAAATGATCATAATGACCACCAATTACAATGGTTTGTTGAGCCCCATTGTCAAGATATCCAATAACATTTGTGAGTGTTCTTTTTTTACCCGCTGTATCTGTTGTAGCGTGCGGATTGGCTGGCTCTGTAAATTCATGACTTTGCAAAAAAGTACCTTTTTCGCCCTTTGGTATTAGTTTTATTTCTTCGAATTGTTTAGCAATATATGCTGCTGCTTTTGCTTCATCAACAGTACCTGTGCCTCTACCATTCAATTCATCAGATGCTAAATAAGATACTTCATTTTTAATTTTGTTTGCATCTATTTCTTGCCCAATTGCATGATAGCTTACTGACAAAAGTAATCCAAAAAAGAAGGTATTGATAAAGGAAAATTTCATTTTTTTAAATATTTGCGCGCAAAGATAATGCTTTGAAAATAATAATAAGAGAAACAATAGTTACATGAAATTTCAAATGCTAATTTTGAGACCTAAATCATTATTATGTTAGCTATTTCAAATGCACATTTAACCAATGTAGTTGTTCATCATTGCGGTAATCAAACCAATGAAGAAGAGTTGTTAATCTCTAAATCATTGCTCAATATTGATGATGAAAAAGTAAGAAACTTACTCACTAAATTTTTTCTACATCCATTTCAAGATCCAACATTTAATCGTTTTACTTTTAGCAATCAGGATTTTAAAATGAATACTGTTTATCAGTATGTCAATAAAATATTTGAACAACCTATAACATTATTGGCACAATCGGTGAACTTGGCCAAACAGCTTTATGAACTTTCAACACATCCTCAAATAAAATCGGGTGATTTGTTTGTGGCTTACTTTACAGGATTAAGTTTTGAAGAAAAAACAATTGAAGCAGTTGGTATTTTTAAATCAGAAAACAGACAAGAATTTCTTAAAATAGATAGTCATCAAGGCGGTTTTGAAGTGCAATATCAAGATGGTATCAATAGTAACAAACTGGATAAAGGTTGTTTAATTTTAAATATGGAGGGCGAAGAAGGATATAAAGTTTGTGTGATAGACAATACGAATAAAGGCGTTGAAGCACAATATTGGAAAAATGATTTTTTAATGGTAAAGCCCGCCAATGATAGCTTTCATGCTACCAAAGATTACCTTGACCTCTGCAAAAACTACGTAACCAAGCAAATGCCTAATGATTTTGAAATTAGCAAAACCGATCAAATTGATTTATTAAACAGAAGCATTAAGTATTTTAAAGAGCAAGATGAGTTTAATTTAGATGATTTTAGTCGCTCTGTAATTCAAGATCCGCAAGTGATTGAATCATTTAATGGCTATAAAACACAATATGAAAATGAGCATGAGTTAGCCTTCAACGAAAGTTTTGATATATCTGATGCAGCAGTAAAAAAGCAAAACAGGATATTTAAAAGTGTTTTAAAATTAGATAAGAACTTTCACATTTATATACACGGCAAACGCGAGCTTATTGAACAAGGTGTGGAAGCTGATGGCAGAAAATTTTACAAGATTTATTTTACAGAAGAAAATTAATTTCATCTAGTATACAATTGAGTTTCCCATATTTGTTTTTTACAAATCGATTATGTTTTTTATTGATGTGTAAACCAAATAAAAAAATTCGTTAGGCAGGTTGGCGCTTTCAATAATTTTATAAAAATAATTAGAACGCTATTAAGGCCTTGGGCCTATTCATTCGATCAATCAAATTGAATTAACCTTTCATCCTATTAAACTTCAAGGTGCTCAACATCCAATCTGGCAAAGTTTTGGTTCTATTGCGCTTGCTTAAATCTAAGTACCATCCAATTTTCTTTAAAATAGGAATACGATAAGTTTCTACAAATTCAATCAATGTTCCATCAGGATCCTCAATATAACTAAAATGACCTGCTGCTTCGCCCATATCGAAGCTGGTTGAACTATCAACAGTAAAAGGATAACCATGATCAGCAAAATTTTTCTCTAGCTCTTTCATGTTATACACATCAAAACACAAGTGTATAAACCCTAAGTCACCCCAAAATCTATTTTCAAACATCTTGCGCGGGCTGCGGTCGAGAACTTGAATTAATTCAATATTGCTTGTGCCTAATAGCTTGCTAAAATTACCCGAATTTTCTATTTTTTTAGTCAATAAAACCCTTCTCATTTTATGATTCCCACCAGGCAAATTTTTATAATCATCAAATACTGCTGTTTGATCATACAATACATGGTCGTAGCCTAAAAGCTCGCCATAAAACTTCATTGATTTTTCTATATCTGACACACCAATCACAGCGCCGCTTACACCACCTGTAACATGCTCGCCATTACGAAACCAATCTTTGCCCTGTACCACTTGAAAAATAGCGCCAAATTCATCCTTCACATAAAAGCAAGGTGAATGATCTGGCAATTGATGCAAGTCTCCAATGATCATTGCAGCATTGTTTTTCAAATGCATGTAGGCTAAATTTACATCTTGTGCTTTGATCTTAGTAATCATTATTCCTAAGTCGCCTAATTGTATTTCAAAATTTGCTGCTTCTGTTTTTCTGCTGGTAAATTGCCAAATTTCAAGACCACTTCCACCTTTAATATTTATGGCTAAAACTGCACTTCTACTATGTACTTTTCCTCCTGTATAAGGTGTCATTAGCTTAGCTTCTGCACTTTCCTGAAAAATAGGAATATCCATACCAAAGTGCTTACGATAATAAGTCCATGCCTTTTGAACATCAGGAATGCCTACTCCTACTTGTTGTATACCTATGATATTTTGTTTCATAATGGTTTATTTTATATGCACTGCAAGTTTAGAAAATAATAATAACAATGTTGTTGCTAGTTGCCTAGTTTTTTTATGTTGTGTGCATCAAAGCCTCTTAAAAACTCAGGCAACAACATGGCTTTTTTACCAGCCATTTGCACTTTGAGCAAATCAATAAATCCATCTTTACAAGCAACCTTTAGAAAAGTTTTCCCATCGGTTTCCACGGCTCCAATTTGCTTTTGATGCGCTTCAATTTGGTAAGTAGCATTGTATATTTTAAACAATATACTTTCACTTTGCTCATTTAAAATATAGGTAAAAGCTGTTGGAAAAGGACTTAAGCCTCTAATAAAATGATGAATTTCAATGGCACTATTTTCCCATTTAATGAGGCAGTTTTCTTTAAATATTTTATGTGCTGCCTTCAATTCACCTTTCACCATAACAGATTGCGGAATAGCTTGTACCTCATCTCTTTCAATTAATTGAACTGTTTTTAAAACTGTGTCTGCGCCCAATTGCATTAACCTATCGTGTAATTCGCCTGCAGTTTCATTTTCACCAATTTCACAAGTTTGCTGCAAAATAATATTTCCAGTATCTATTTCATGCGTTAAGAAAAAAGTGGTAACGCCTGTGTTTTTCTCACCATTGATGATTGCAAAGTTAATTGGCGCAGCACCGCGATAATGAGGAAGCAAAGACGCATGCAAATTAAAAGTACCTTTTGATGGCATATTCCAAACAATTTCGGGCAACATTCTAAAGGCAACTACAATTTGCAAATCGGCTTTTAAAGCTTTTAAAGCCTCAATAAAATCAGGATGCTTAAATTTTTCAGGTTGCAACACATGTAGGCCATGTTTTAAAGCATATTCTTTCACAGCAGATTGTTGCACTTTTAATCCTCTACCACTAGGTTTATCGGGTGCTGTAACCACTCCAACAATGTTGTAATTGTGCTTAACCAATATATCTAAAATTGGGACTGCAAATGCTGGCGTACCCATAAAAACTATTCTCATACATTCAATTGAATTGCAAAGGGAATATAATTTAATGATTTGTCAAATATTTGTGCATAAATAAGTTACTTTGTGATTCACTAAAGACGTTTTTAACATGCATATTGATATTATTACTGTTTTGCCCGAATTAATTCAAAGTCCATTTGAGCATTCAATCTTAAAAAGAGCGCAGCAAAAGGGTTTGGTTAGTGTAAATTTAATTAACCTTAGAGATTACGCTACAAGCAAACACAAGAATGTTGATGATTATTGCTATGGAGGAGGCGCAGGCATGGTGATGATGATTGAACCTATTGCGAATTGTATTGATGATTTAAAAGCTAAAACAGTTTACGACGAAATTATTTATATGACGCCTGATGGCGAAACTTTGAATCAAAAAATGTCGAACACTTTTTCAACCTTAAACAATATTTTAGTGTTGTGCGGTCATTATAAAGGTATTGATGAACGCATAAGAGAAATTTATATTACCAAGGAAATTTCTGTAGGTGATTATGTATTAAGTGGCGGAGAGCTTGCTGCTGCAGTTTTTTGCGATAGTGTAATTCGTTTAATTCCCGGCGTGCTTAATGACGAAACTTCAGCTTTAACAGATTCTTTTCAGGATGATTTATTATCACCACCTGTGTATACAAGACCAGCTGATTACATGGGTTACAAAGTGCCTGATGTATTATTAAGTGGCCATGCAGGAGCAATTGAAAAATGGCGTTTTGAGCAAGCATTAAGCAGAACTAAAAGCAAAAGACCTGATTTATTAAAAGACAATTAATAATTGATATGGCTTAAAATGCTATTTCTTTATTTCCGAAATGCAATATAAATCCTGCATCATCTTCAATTATTAGTTGTCCATTATCAGCAACTCCAACTATTTTACCTTTTAGCAAATTGCCATTGGGCAAGGTAAACTGATGCTGTTGGTGATACAAGTACAATACCTCTAAATATTGCTGTTTTAATTGACTGTAATGACCATTTTTCCATTGTAAATACCTGTGTTCAATGTAGGTAAGCACATCAGTAAGCTCATTGTCTAGCTTATATTTTACACCATTTTCTAAAAAGAGGGAAGTTGCCTTATTTAAAGGCATCTCAAAAACTGCTTGATTAATATTTAAGCCCATGCCAATTACAACCTGCGCTATTGATTCGCCTTTAATAGCATTCTCAATAAGCATTCCGCCAATTTTTTTATGGCCAATAAATAGATCATTGGCCCATTTAACCTTAACATTTTTGCATTTCGATTTTAAGTAATCAAAAACGCCGAGAGCAATGGCCTGCGTCAATAAAAATTGTTTGTTGATGTTAATATTTACAGGATTATACAATATAGAAAAGGTAAGATTCATGCCCTTTTGTGATTGCCAAACATTGCCTCTTTGCCCTTTACCTGCGGTTTGATGCGAAGCAATAACAACGGTGCCATCTGCTAACTTTTCCTTGCTTGCCAATAATGCTAGATAGTTATTAGTAGAGTCTATCTCTTGGAGCTTGATTAAGTTATTTCCTGTAAAAACAGCACACATTTATATTGTTAGAATTATAATAAAACAAAAAAAGCACCCTTCACTAGGATGCTTTGTATGAAATATTAGATTGAATTATGCAATAACTTTATTCAAAGCTTCAGCCATTGCAGCACCAATACCTGCTGGGCTATCAACAACATTAATACCGCATTCACGCATAATTTTCATTTTTGCGGCAGCTGTATCATCAGCACCACCAACAATGGCACCAGCGTGGCCCATTCTGCGACCCGGAGGTGCAGTTTGACCTGCAATAAATCCAACAACTGGCTTAGTTCCATGCGCTTTAATCCAATGCGCAGCTTCAGCTTCCATACCACCACCAATTTCGCCAATCATAACAATCCCTTCTGTTTCTGGATCATTCATTAATAATTCAACAGCTTCTTTTGTAGTGGTTCCAATAATTGGATCACCTCCAATACCAATAGCAGTGGTAATTCCTAAGCCTGCCTTTACAATTTGATCGGCAGCTTCATAGGTTAAAGTACCCGATTTAGAAACAATTCCTATTTTACCTTTTTTGAATACAAAACCAGGCATAATGCCAACTTTCGCTTCATCTGCTGTAATTACACCAGGGCAATTAGGGCCAACTAAACGGCAATCAAAACCTTTTAAATATTCTTTAACAGTAATCATGTCTTTAGTAGGAATTCCTTCAGTAATACAAATAATTACTTTGATTCCGGCTTCTGCAGCTTCCATAATGGCATCAGCAGCAAATGCTGGCGGAACAAAAATAATTGAAGTATTAGCGCCAGCTTGCGCTACAGCATCTGCAACGGTATTAAAAACTGGTTTATCAAGATGCTTTTGGCCTCCTTTACCTGGAGTTACACCTCCAACTACATTGGTTCCATACTCAATCATTTGTGTGGCATGAAAAGTTCCTTCACCACCCGTAAAACCTTGAACAATAACTTTTGAATTTTTATTTACTAAAACACCCATCTATTTTTATTTTTGAAAATTGAAGTGCAAAGGTATTTTTTTTGGGGAAAGTATCATCAAATATTTCAAAATTGTTGTGCTGTATAATTTTCGCAAACGATAATGCCGCCTAAATAAATTAAAAAAGTGCTTATCCGTTTTTGTACCCGTAAAATCAAATTTAAATTATTTCTTAAACATCCAATACATACTAATTGATATTCGGTTCGAGCTCATTTTGCTATTAAATTAGGAAGTTCTAATTAGCTTTAGTGCTGGCAAAACTTACTTTTTTA
>CAMBZU010000065.1 GCA_945872355.1 Chitinophaga pinensis | reverse complement strand
AGTAATATTATTGAAATTGCCACCAATAGATTTCAAACCATTATTGGTACCTAACAAATTATCAAACAACCATGCAACATTCTTCCTTAAATAATATACCGTATCACTATCAAAATTTTGATTGCTTGTATTGTAATAAAACCATTGGTTGGAAGCATCAAGGATGGCAAAGCCAAAACCATTGGTTCCTATTAATAAATCATAGTTATTGCTACCACCAGCGTTATAGCCTTGATAAACTTCAACAAAATTTATATTTTCGGTTAACAAACCTGAATTGGCTATGGTGTAAACTTGCTGAATACTATCTTTAATGGTCATAAAACCTTTATCTGTTACAATGCAAACGATGTCTGAATTACTTGAAATACTCATGACATGATTGGAAGGTAACAATGAATTTGATGTATCATAAACAGTTATTATGTTATTTGAATTAAGCAAAGCTGCACCTTTATTATTGCTCCCTAGCCATATATTGGCATAAATTCCATTTAGCCCTTCAATAAACAAGGCTGTTACGGTATCAAAAGGCAAGGCGCTATTTTGACTATTTAAAATTTCTATTACTTGTAAGGAATCTTCATTGAACAACGCTTTAATAAGTCCGCTATTGGTTGCCAAAAATAAGGTATCGTAAGGTTCCCACATACTAAATTCATATTTGCGTTGCATATCATAGATATGATTAGTTGGGAGTGCTGAATTAGTGGAATCCCAAATTTGATATGAATTTTGACTTCCATAATTATATTTCTTACGCACTATTCCATTGTGAGTGCCTATCAAAAACTCACCTAGTCCTGAATTATAGTAATTATCATCAACAAGAATAGAGGTTACCTCACTGGCTATCATCGATTTTGCAAAAGTGTAAATTTGATTTTGCAAATGACCATCAAAAACACGTAAGGTAGAAACTTGATTTTCGCCATTAGAACTAATGTTATAATTCTTTAAAAGCAGATGATTGGTCTTTGTTTTAAAAGGAATATTATACTCATATTTTGAATAGGAAAATAGCCAACTATTACCATCAAAAAAATATAAAGAATCTACGTTATCAGTTCTTACAATAGCCCATAATTCATTTAAGTTTTCACTTATTCGGAAGCTACTTATTTGTGTAAATTGAGGACTTGTTATCTGAGTTTCTGCACCCGATGAATTTTTATACTTTATGATATTACCATCCAAATACCAGACCCTTCCTAATGCATCAATTTCAAAATAACAATTGTAATATCCACACCAAGGAAATTCATATAACAAGGTAAGATTAAGACTTAGAGGCTGATAAATTTTTACTAAATTATTCGTATAAGTATAAATCAAACACTCATGTTGACTGCCTAAAATTAATCCATCAATATCCTCATTTGGGAATGAAAAGTTCAATTTGTATTTACTCCAGTTTCCATTGTTATAACTAAATAGGCTATCATTACCTATGGCTATCCATAAAACGCCAGCACCATCAACCATACAATATTTAGCTGGCCACAAATTTCCAATATTAACAGTGAGCCAATTATTATTTTGCCAATACATAATTTTATTATTTAATAAAATCCCTGGTGTATTGTTAGAATCGATGAAAGAACCTCTAATATAGTCACCTGTATCAAATATTGTATCTGTTAAACCAGTTGCTTTATTCAATGATACAACTTTAGAATTATCATGTAAATAATAAAAGCCAGTATCTTCAATTATCCCATTTATATTGCCGATAGTTGAAACTGAGTCAAACCTTAAATACTCAATAGGTTCAATAAACTGTGCCTTTATCAAATTATTAAACACCATGAATAACAGTGCGACAATTAAAATAACTTTTTTCATTGGTGGAAAATTTATTATAAACAAAGCTAATCAAATTTACCCAACAAAAAAATATTCCATTTACACTATTATTCTATAAATTTGTATCACAAAAAAGAATGATAATTTTATGATGCAATACCCTGGTGCCCTTACTTCTAAACTCCCAACTGTAGGCACAACTATTTTTACCACAATGAGTCGCATGGCTGCAGAGCACAATGCTGTTAATCTTTCGCAAGGCTTTCCCGATTTCCCTGTGTCATCCGATTTAATGAATTTAGTGAGCAAATACATGAAGCAGGGATTTAACCAATATGCGCCTATGGCTGGCGTGATGAAGTTAAGAGAAGCAATTGCTGAAAAAACAATGAATTTATATTCGGCAAAATATGATGCTGAACATGAAATCACAATTACTGCTGGCGCAACGCAAGCTATTTATACCGCCATTTCTGCCATAGTTAAAGAAGGCGATGAAGTGATCATTTTTGAACCTGCTTATGATTGTTATGTTCCTGCAATTGAATTAAATGGAGGCAAAGCAGTTTTCGCACAATTAAAATTTCCAGATTATAGCATCAATTGGGAAGAGGTAAAAAAACTCATCAAACAAAAAACCAAGATGATCATCATCAACTCTCCCAATAATCCAACAGGGAGTATTCTTACAGCTAACGATTTGATGAAATTAGAGAAACTTACTAAAAATACTGACATCGTAATTTTAAGTGATGAAGTGTATGAGCATATTATTTTTGAAAACTACGAACATCAAAGCGTGGCACGTTTTCCTAAATTAGCAGAACGTAGTTTTATTGTTTCTTCATTTGGAAAAACATATCACACCACAGGTTGGAAACTAGGCTATTGCTTAGCCCCCAAAAACTTAATGAATGAGTTCAGAAAAGTGCATCAATTTTTAGTGTTTGCAGCCAACCATCCTATTCAATTAGCTTATGCCGATTTCTTGCAGAAACCAGAAGAATATAACCAACTGAGTGCTTTTTATGCCGAGAAAAGAAATTATTTTCAATCGTTAATAAAAAATTCTCGCTTTCATTTAATGGATTGCAATGGCACTTATTTCCAACTCCTGAAATATGACGCCATTAGCAGCGAAAATGATGTGCAGTTTGCCGAAACACTAACAAAAAAGCATGGTATAGCATCTATACCGGTATCCGTTTTTTATCATAAACCACAAGACAATAAAGTATTGCGTTTTTGCTTTGCGAAAGAAAATAAAACGCTTGAAAAGGCGGCCGAAATTTTATGTAAATTATAACGCTATACTTTGGAAAACATAACAGTTACGATCATTCAAACAGCTTTGCATTGGCAAAACAGATCGGCCAACCTCCACCATATTGAAAAGCTAATTACGCAAATTAACACAGCAACAAACTTAATTGTGTTACCCGAAATGTTCACTTCTGGTTTTACAATGGAAGCTGAATCTGTAGCGGATGTGCCTGAGGGAGAGGTGTTGCAATGGATGCAAACTATGGCACTTAAAAAAAATGCAGTGATTGTTGCTAGTGCAGTCATTAAAGAAGAAGATAGTTTTTACAACAGACTATTATGGGTAAAACCTGATGGTAGTTTTGAATTTTATAATAAAAGGCATTTGTTTAGAATGGCCAAAGAAAATGAACATTATGCCGAAGGTAAATCTAGATTGATTACTACTTTAAATGATTGGCGAATTTGCCCTTTGGTTTGTTACGATTTGCGTTTCCCAGCATGGAGTAGAAATGTGAATTGGGGTAACAAATTTGAACAAACACATCAATACGAAGTACTTATTTATGTGGCTAACTGGCCCGAAAGAAGAAGTCATGCTTGGAAAAGTTTGTTAGTGGCTCGCGCCATTGAAAATCAATGTTATGTGATTGGCGTAAACAGAATTGGCTTAGATGGAAATGACATTAATTACACAGGTGATTCTATGGTGATTAGTCCATTAGGAGAAATCATGAGCAAAACAAAAGCCAACCAGGAAAGTATTGAAACCATCACTTTAAATTTAAATGAATTGAACGATTATAGAATAGCATTTCCCGCTAATAACGATGCTGATGAATTTGAGATAAATATTTAATTGTGATGCATATTAAATTTTTAACCCAATCCAGCATTAGCTTTGTTTATATTATTTTAGTTTGCTTATATAGCATTGGTTGCAGTAACGCAAAAGAAGAAACAAAAGCTAATGCTGTTACACATAGTAGCAGTCAAATTATTTTATCAATTCCCGACACGCTAAATCCAGGTGTATTATATCCAAAGGTGCTTATAAATAATGATCAATTAAATAGCTTTGCACTCTATTTACCTAAATTGTATCGCTCCAATACCAATTGGCCGGTAGTATTTTTTTTCGATTCGGGCGGAAATGGCTCATTGCCTTTAAATAAGTATAAAAGTTTGGCCGATTCTTTAGGTTATATTTTTATTGGCTCAAATGTTTCAAAAAACGGGCAGCAAATTGAGGAGTCATTCAGCATTTGGAATGCACTTAAAAACAGCACTTTAAATAATTTGTCAATAGATAAAAACAGGGTACTTTTAGCTGGCTTTTCAGGAGGCGCAAGAGTTTGCTGTGCTTTAGCTGAAAAAGAACCCAACACTTTAGGTGTCATTGCAAATTCAGCAGGTGCGCAGCAACTTGAGGAAATATTAAATCCAAATACAATTTTTATAGGCCTGTGTGGAAATGGCGACATGAATAGAGCCGAAATGCTAGGCATAGAGCAACATTTACTTGGAACTACCTTAAGGCATTATTACGTTGAATTTGAGGGAATACATGAATGGGCCACGCCTAAAACAATGTTAAAGGCAATTAGTGTGGCATCCTTTAGCAGCTATTTAAAACAACCATCTTTATTAAATACTAATTTGGTAGCTAATTTTACTTTGATGCAAATCAAAGAAATTGAAAATCTAAAAGCCAAAAATAAATGGGTAGAGGCTTATAATGAACTTCTACTGCTTAACAAAGGAACAAATGGTATAAATAATATGTCCTTTGAAAATATTGATTCCTTAAAAAACAATCCAGCTTATTTGGAACAAAAAACTGAGATGTTAAAACTGAATACTGAAGAAACATTGCTTCAGCAAGAAATTTACAAATTGTTGATCGAAAAAGTTGGTTTAACAATTTGGAAAGTAAAAATAGAACAAATAAGAAAAAAGATAGCTTTAAAAAACAATACTTCAGCAATGTACCAGCGCGTTCTTGGGTATGCAAGTTTAGTTTGTTATAGTTTGAGCAATAGAAATATTGTTGCTAAAAATTATACCGATGCAGAAAAAACGGTTCTTTGTTATGAGATTGCAGATCCTGAAAATGCTGAAGTGTATTTTTTAAAATCAATTATCAGCGGATCAAAAAGAGATGCATTAAGCACTATCAATTTTTTAAAAAAATCATTAAACCTAAATCTAACTAATAAGTCAAGAATTTTAACTCAATCGGAATTTCTATTTTTAAAAAATGCTGAATCATTTAAAGAAATTGAAAATAAGTGTCAATTTTAAAATATTTTTTTTTCTGTAATATTATTTTTGTAATATTGCGCTCCCAAATTTTAAGGGATAACTCTATTTTGAATCATGGATATAATTAAATTTGTTGACGAGCAGTTCAACGCAAAGAAAGAGATGCCGAAGTTTAAAGCAGGCGATACTATTACTGTTCATTATAAAATTAAAGAAGGCAACAAGGAGAGAATCCAGTTGTTTCAAGGTGTAGTTTTACAACGTCATGGTGTTGGTGCAGGAGAAACTTTAACTGTAAGAAAAATGTCAAATGGAATTGGGGTAGAACGTATTATTCCTGTTGCCTCTCCTTCAATAGACAAAATTGATTTAAATAAAGTTGGTGTTGTTAGAAGAGCAAAAATTTTCTATCTAAGAGGATTAACTGGCAAAAAAGCACGTATTCGCGAAAAGAAAATGTAATTTTATTACTAATAATTCGTTTAACTTAAAATCTCCTAACGTAAAAGTTAGGAGATTTTGTTTTATACACATGTAATCAAAATGACTAATTTTTTTTAATAGGTTTGCATAATACCAATTGCATTTATTTTTAGTCCCAAAAAAAAAAAAATATGCAATGGTTAATGCCGATACAACTTGAAACTAGTACAATAAGGCTTGGCCACAATTGGTCTAAATTGAAAGTGTAATCGGTATAAAATCAACAAGCAAATATTTCATTGAAACAATTTGCTGAGTGCACAATACATCATTCATATTTATTGATCATTGCTTGTTTATAAACTAAAACGCAGAAATTAACCTATAAATTGTTAGCAATTCTGAAAAATAAAAAATTCAGTTGCTTTTTAATTGAGATTTATTTCTACATTTGTAAAAATTATTTTTTAGCTCGATGAAAAAGAAAGTACTTTTAAGCTTATTACTGACAACCTTAGTTTTACTAACCATAAGCATACCTGATTTATTAGCACAGCCAGTGGTAGCTCCACCCCCTCCAGTTGGTGGCGGAGGTCCTCCATGTTGGCCACCTCCATGCGTTCCTATTGATGGTGGAATAAGTTTACTTTTTGCGGCTGGTTTAGCCCTAGGAGGAAGAAAGCTAATCAAATCTTCTAAGAAACAAGCCTTATAAATAGGTAACACCTGATGTTAAAATATATAACAGAAAATAAAATTCTGTTTTTCTTACTTAAAGCCTTCGGGCTTTATTTGTTTTGGTACATGCTATATGACTTATGGCTTCATCCCAAAGGTAACCTAGATAACATCGTTTCAAACAATTTAGCTTTTTTAAGTTCCTTAATAATAAGTTCGTTAGGATTTACCCCAATTGACTCTGCCGCCATTAGCACCGAAAATATTACTGTTATTGGAATTGATGGCACCCATGGATTATGGGTTGGAGACGCCTGCAATGGCATCACATTATTCGCATTATTTGTTGGATTTATTATTGTTTATCCAGGGAGAATAATTAATAAACTTTGGTTTATTCCCATAGGGATGCTTATTATTCATATTATAAATATTATACGAATTGTGAGCTTATGCTTAATCGTATTCTACGCCCCCGATGCATTAAATTTTAATCATACTTATACTTTTACAATAATTGTTTATGCAGTTGTATTCGGGCTATGGTTACTTTGGTCTAACAAGTATGCTCATTTTTCAAGGTTAAGTTCTATTGAGAAACAAATTCAGTAACAAACAATGAAATTTAAATTAAAAGACAGTTTGATTATACTGCTATTGATTATTTTATTTGTTGCTGTAGGTTTTTTAAGAGATGCTGTTTTTATAAATATCAACAGTCAACTTTACAAATTATATTTTAAAAACTACGCATTTACATTGCCAAATTGGCTTGCATATTTTAATGCCTGGCCTTACATGAAGTTATACTACTTTAAATATTTTCTAACTGTTACGTTTATTATACTTTACTTTCTTTTAACAGCTTTATCAGTTAAACTATTTACAGGTGATACTAAAAATATTAAATGGGTTTTTTATGCTTATGCTATTGTTTTAATCCTTTCTTTACTTTCTTTTTCAATTGGATATTTTTTTAATAATTTCTCAAAAGGATACCTTTTTGCTCGAAATCTTTTAGGTTTGCTTCAATCGCCATTTATTACCATGATAATTATTCCAGCATTAAAACTAGACAAACAACAAAAAACATTGTAGCTTAAAACAACCAAACCTGATAAATTTTACGCTTATATTTGTATCATTAAAACCATTTCACATTGTCGATAGAAGTCACAGAAATTAGCAAATACTTTGGTCAACAAAAAGCCTTAGATCAAATAAGTTTTACTGTAGGACAGGGGTCAATCACAGGATTTTTAGGCCCTAATGGGGCTGGAAAATCTACAATGATGAAAATTCTAACTTGTTTCATTCCTCAATCACAAGGAACAGCTAAGGTTTGTGGCTATGATGTGTTTGAAAACAGCTATGAAGTTAAACAACAAGTAGGCTACCTTCCTGAGCACAATCCTTTATATTTGGATATGTATGTGAAGGAATACTTAGCCTTTGCTGCTGGCATCCATAAACTTAAAAATATTGATGCACGTGTAAAAGAAATGGTTGAAATAACCGGTTTAACACTTGAACAAAGAAAAAAAATTGGTGCACTTTCAAAAGGTTATCGTCAAAGGGTTGGACTTGCTCAAGCCCTGATACACAACCCTAAAGTACTCATTTTAGATGAGCCAACTACAGGATTAGATCCTAATCAATTGGTTGAAATACGAACACTTATTAAGGAATTAGGAAAAGAAAAAACAGTATTATTTTCAACCCACATTTTACAAGAAGTAAAAGCAGTATGCGATAAT
Source organism: Chitinophaga pinensis (assembly GCA_945872355.1). Classification (GTDB taxonomy): domain Bacteria; phylum Bacteroidota; class Bacteroidia; order UBA4408; family UBA4408; genus CAIKXD01. The sequence continues at coordinate 13,929 of CAMBZU010000065.1, read as the reverse complement.
ATTATTATCATTAATAAAGGAAAAATTGTTGCTAATAGTGATGCAAAAACGCTGCAAGCAGGAAATAATTTACATGTAATACTCTCTATTGAACTAGACAAATCAATAGCGATTAAAGAATTGCAAGGCATTCAGCATGTTTTGGAAGTGAAGAAAATAGATGAATTTAAATGGCAAATAACTTTTAATAAAGCAGATGATATTAGGCAAGCAGTAATGAAATTAGCTTTGGAAAATAACATCACCATTCTAAGTATGAAAATTGAAGAGCAAAGTTTGGAAGATATTTTTCAAAAACTGACCAATTAATTTTTGATTGTTTTATTTCAGAAAAGATAAATAAAATCCTGTTTTTTTTTCAAAAAATACTATATTCGCACCACTTTTTAATAAAAATTACTAACACTTAAACATAAAACATGTCTTATTTATTTACTTCTGAGTCTGTTTCTGAAGGTCATCCAGATAAGGTGGCAGATCAAATTTCTGATGCCATTATTGATGCATTTTTAACTTACGATAGCACTGCTAAAGTTGCTTGCGAAACCTTTGTAACTACTGGCTTAGTGGTTATTGGAGGAGAAATTAAATGCAATGCAGAAGCCAAAGCTAATGTAGATGTGCAAAGCATCACGCGTGGCGTAATCAATAGAATTGGTTACAACAAATCAGAATATCAATTTGATGCAGTGAGTTGTGGTATATTAAACGCGCTGCACGAGCAATCTTCTGATATCAATCAAGGTGTTGAAAGAGCAAATGAAGAAGACCAAGGCGCTGGTGACCAAGGAATGATGTTTGGATACGCTTGTAGAGAAACAGATAACTTTATGCCTTTACCGTTAGAATTATCTCACCTACTTTTAAAAGAGCTTAGTGCTATTCGTAAAGAAGGTAAAAAAATGAAATACCTTCGTCCTGACGCTAAATCTCAGGTTACTATTCAATATTCTGACAAAGGAAAACCTGAAAAAATTGAAACCATAGTGATCTCAACACAACATGATGAGCCTACTGATGGAAACGATGATAAAATGTTAGCCAAAATTAAAGATGATATGATTAACATCTTAATTCCGCGAGTAAAAAAATTAGTTCCTGCGCGAGTAAAAAAACTTTTTGGTACCGATATTAAGTTTCACATTAACCCAACTGGTAAATTTGTAATTGGAGGTCCACATGGCGATACTGGCTTAACTGGTCGTAAAATTATTGTTGATACTTATGGTGGAAGAGGTGCTCATGGTGGTGGTGCTTTTTCTGGTAAAGATTCTTCTAAAGTGGACAGAAGTGCTGCATACGCAACCCGACATATTGCTAAAAATTTAGTTGCTGCAGGTGTTTGCGATGAAGCATTGGTGCAAGTAGCTTATGCGATTGGCGTTGCACAACCAGTTGGATTATATATTAACACCTACAACACTGCAAAGGTGCGCCATGCTGAAAGTCGTAAATTAACAGATGGTGAGATTGCTGAAAAAGTAGCTGCCATTTTTGATATGCGTCCAAGTGCAATTGTAAAGCGTTTTGGATTAAAAAATCCTATCTACAGTGAAACTGCTGCTTATGGGCACATGGGAAGAACCCCAGGTAAAGTTACCGTAAATAGCAAAGTTTACGATACTTTTGGATGGGAGAAGCTTGATTATGTTGACACTTTGAAAAAAGAATTTAAAATAACTGAGAATGAGTCTGTAATGGCTTAATAATAACATTACTTTATGGAAAGCGGGATAATTCATTTTATCCCGCTTTTTTTGTGCTGTTAAAAAATGTTTAGATACACTACATAAACGGAGGAAACTTTTTATTACAAAATAGTTTCCATAGTTTTGCGTCCGGTTTAAGCATGAAATCAATGACAATAGAAGAAAAAATATTGAGAGGCGCACAAGAACTCGTGTTTAGGTATGGCATCAAATCCATTACAATGGATGATATTGCCAAGCATTTAGGAATGAGCAAAAAGACCATTTATTTACATTATGATGACAAAGATCAACTCATACTAAAATTGGTAGAATTTTTACTTGGGCATAATGAAGACAAAATGGGTTGTATCATTGATCAGAGTAAAGATCCAATACATGAAATTATTGAGACCATGAAAATGATGTCCTCAACATTTGCTAAAATGAATCCAATATTATTTCATGATATGATGAAATACTATCCTGAATCATACCAAAAGTTCAAAGAATTCAAGGAAAATAGGATTTTAAAAATGATTGAAAACAATCTCAAAAAAGGGCAAGAATTAAATTTGTACCGTGTTGATATTAACCTTAAAATTTTAGCTCGGCTCAGGTTAGAAGAACTTGATCTTGCAATTAATTTTGAAGCTTTCCCACCAGACAAGTACAATTTAGCAGATGTTCAAGTGCAATTGCTTGACCACTTTTTACATGGTGTTTGCACACTTAAAGGTCATAAAATTTTAAATAAATACAAAGAATTACACGAAGAAGAATAACACAAATTAATTTTTCATTATGAAACCAAAATCATTAATTATTCCTTTACTATTTTTAATAGTTCAGTTATCAAATGTGCAACTTTTAGCACAAGGACAATCATTTACTTTGCAACAAGCAATTGATTATGCGCTTAAAAATAATGTTTCAATTCAAAATGCTGAATTAGACGCAGAAATTGCAGAAGCAAAGAAGAAAGAAACTACAGGTATGGGCTTGCCGCAATTAAATGGAAATTTTGACGCCAAAGAATTTTGGGAAATACCAACCTCAGTGCTTCCCAACTTTATTGCTCCGCTAACAGGCGCGCCTAAAGGAAGTTATCCAGAATTTGTTACAGCTAAATTTGGTGTACGATATAATTTATCTGCTGGCCTTTCAGCTTCGCAATTATTATTTAATAGTGACTATCTCATTGGTTTACAAGCGGCCAAGGTATACACCGATTTGGCAAAAAAAGATATCGTAAGAAATAGAATTGATGTGATAGCAAGTGTGAGCAAAGCTTATTACAGGGTGATGGTAAATCAACAAAATATTAAACTTTTAGATGTAAATATAGAAAGACTAAAGCAATTAAAAGACCAAACCAAAGCAATGTATGAAGCTGGATTTGTAGAAGCTACGGATCTTGACAGAATAGATTTGCTGCACAATAATCTTATTACAGAAAAAGAAAAAGTAAATAGATTAGTAATGTTATCAGATGCCTTACTGAAATTTCAAATGGGTTTTGAAATAAGTAAACCAATAGCTATAGCTGACTCACTTGATATCAAAAATTTACCTGCAACTGGCATTATTGATGTTAGCAAAACAAACATCAGCACAAGAATCGAATATCAAACAATAGAAAATGCAATCAAACTTCAAGAACTTGATTTAAAAAGAAATAAATTTTCTATGCTTCCCACAGTAGCATTATATTCTGCCTTAAGTGCTAATAATTTAAGAAATGAATTTAAAGAAATTAATTGGAGCAATAGATGGTTTCCAACAGGTGTAATTGGCATTACAGTGAATCAACCTATATTCTCTGGTTTTCAGAAAAAATTTAAAACAGATCAGGTAGCTTTAAACTTACAAAAAACAAAAAACAATCTTAAACAATTTGAACATGCGGGCAATCTTGAAGTGCAGAATACAGCCACTATGTACAACAACAATATTCAAAATTTGCAAATACAACAGAAGAATATTGAGCTTGCTGAGAAAATTTATAAAAGTTCAAAAGCTAAATATGATCAAGGTTCTATTTCCGGCTTAGATCTTTTTGTTTCATTAACCTCTCTAAAAGAAGCTCAAAACAACTTGTACGCTGCAATTTATGATGTACTCAATTCAAAAATAGATTACGACAAAGCCTTAGGTAACATTAAATAACAACAACAATAAAATACACACCCAATTTATAAAATCATAAATATGAAAAAAGCACTTTTATTTATCACAGCTATTGCTTTAATAGCTTCCTGCGGCAGCAAAGAAAACAGCGATAAAAAACTAGTACAATTAGAAGAATTAAAAAAGCAGCAAGCCGAAATTTCTTTAAAAATTAAAGACCTTGAAACTGCTATTGCAGCTGAAGGAAAAGCAATCGACAATACCAAATACAAAAATGTAATTATAACTGATGTAAACTTAAAAAGCTTTGCTCATTATTTAGATATTCAGGGCAAAATTGATGCTGAAGAAAACATTACTATTAGCGCCAAAATGCCTTCTACAGTTACTAAAATATTAGTTAAAGCAGGTAAACAAGTTGGGGTTGGTGAACTATTAGCGGAGCTTGATAATTCTACCATTATTGCTGGTATTGATGAATTGAAAACGGGCATGCAATTAACCAATACTTTATTTGAAAAACAAAAGGCGCTTTGGGATCAAAAAATTGGTACTGAGGTACAATATTTACAAGCCAAATCGCAAAAAGAATCATTAGACAAAAAATTAGCTACTTTATATGAGCAGCTTGAAATGACTAAAATTAAATCGCCTATTAATGGAACAATTGATGAAGTTATGTTGCGTATTGGACAAGCTACAGCGCCCGGAGCACCTGGAATTAGAATTGTAAACATGAGCAGTTTAAAAGCTAAAGCCGAAGTGGCTGAGCCATACGCTGGCCGTATCAAGGAAGGAAATCAAGTAAAAATTAGTTTGCCAGATTTAAAAAAAGAAATTATTGCTAAAGTTACCTACAGTGGTAAAGTGATTAATCCAATGAACAGAAGCTTTACTGTTGAAGCTGGTTTAGATGGCAATTTAGACTTGCACCCTAATATGTTGGCCATCCTTAAAATTGCCGATTACCAAAATGACAGTGCGCTTGTTGTTCCAATTAACACAGTACAAAATAGCGAAGAGGGACAATTTGTTATGGTTGCAAAACAAAATGGTAAAAATATAGTTGCCGAAAGAAGAAAGGTAAAACAAGGTTTGTCATACAACGGAAATGTAGAAATATTGGAAGGATTAAATGTTGGTGATAAAGTAATTACAACCGGTTACCAAGATTTAAATCAAGGTGATGCCTTATTAATTAAATAATATTTATACTATTAAAAGTAGTTAGCAAATTATATGAAAGATTTAGAAAAAGAATTTAAACCCACTACCTGGAGTATCAATAATAGGACAAGTATTTTTGTGCTTACTATTATCATTACCCTCACAGGTATTATGAGTTACAATAGTTTACCCAAGGAGAAATTTCCTGATATTGTAATTCCAACTATTTATGTAAGCACCATTAATGCAGGTACTTCACCACAAGACATTGAGAATTTAATTACCAAGCCAATTGAAAAGGAAATTAAAGCTATTTCTGGTGTGAAGAAATTAACCTCCAACTCAATTCAAGATTTTAGCAATGTTATTGTTGAATTTGATACAGATGTGCCAGTACCTGAAGCTAAGCAAAAAGTAAAGGATGCAGTTGATAAAGCGCGCACTAATTTGCCTACTGAACTCACTAAAGAACCTAGCGTTCAAGAAGTTAATTTTTCTGACATGCCGGTGATGTACGTAAATATTTCAGGTGATTTTGATTTGAATAAATTAAAGCAATATGCCGAAGCTATTAAAGATGGTTGCGAAGGCTTAAAAGAAATAACCCGTGTTGACATTGTAGGCGCTTTGGACAGAGAAATACAAATCAATGTTGATAGATATAAAATGGAAGCTGCCGATGTTACAATGGGTGATATACAGCGAGCAATTGGTTATGAAAATATGACTATTAGTGGTGGACAAATGACCATGGATAACATGAAAAGGAGCATTGCCATTAAAGGTGAATTTAAGGAAATAGCTCAACTTAATGAAATTATTATTCGCTCACAAAGTGGCGCTATTATTTACTTGAAAGATATCGCTGAAATTAAAGATGGTTATAAAGAAAAAGAAAGCTATGCGCGCTTGGCTCATAAAAAAGTAATTACTTTAAACATTATTAAACGTGCAGGCGAAAATTTAATTGAAACATCTGATAAGGTGCGCGCTTTAGTGGCAAAATTACAACAAGATAAATTTCCTAAAGATTTAAAAGTAACCATTACCGGTGATCAAAGTACATCTACCAGAACTACTTTAAAAGATTTAATAAATACCATCATTATCGGTTTTGTGCTTGTATTAATGATTTTAATGTTTTTTATGGGAGTAACAAATGCCTTCTTTGTGGCGCTCTCGGTTCCTTTAAGTTGCTTTGTGGCCTTTTTAGTTTTTCCAAGCATAGGCTTTGCGTTAAACATGATTGTATTGTTCGCCTTCCTGCTTGCTTTGGGTATTGTGGTTGATGATGCCGTGGTGGTGATTGAAAATACACATCGTATATTTGACAATGGAAAAGTAGAAATTAAAAAGGCGGCGAAAATTGCTGCTGGAGAAATTTTTATGCCTGTTCTTTCTGGCACCTTAACAACCTTAGCACCATTCATTCCATTGGCTTTTTGGAAAGGTATTATTGGAAAGTTTATGTTTTACTTACCTGTAACACTTATTGTAACATTGCTTGCATCGCTTGTGGTAGCGTACATTGTAAATCCTGTATTTGCAGTGCAGTTTATGAAACCTCATGAAGATGAAAATATACCAGAAGTAAAAGCTAAAAAGCTGAAGGGCCTAAAAATTAACTTGGTTGTTCTTGGCGTAGTTGCCGTATTATGCTATATATCGGGTAGTTTAGCCATGGGTAACTTTGTGGTATTTTTAATGTTGTTAACCATCTTTAATAGATACGTTTTAGAAAAAGCAATCTTTAAATTTCAAAATAAAACATGGCCAGCTTTGCAAGCAAGGTATGAACGTTTTATGAAAAAGTTAATCATAGGAAAGAGACCTATTTGGTTGCTTTTAGGCACCTTTGGACTTTTTATTTTTAGTATTTTATTGGTGAAAATTGTAAAACCAAAAGTGGTATTTTTCCCGCAAAGTGATCCTAATTTTGTGTATACTTATATCACTTTACCTGTGGGTACCTCCACAAATTATACCGACTCAATTACTAAAATAATTGAAGACAGGGTTTATAAAGTTATTGAACCAGATGGTAAACCTAATCCAATTGTTGAAAGTATAATCAGCAATGTTGCAGTTGGTGCAACAGATCCAAACAGTGGCGACAGATCAACTGCACCAAACAAAGGAAAAGTAAGTGTGGCATTTGTTGAGTTTGAAAAGCGTGAAGGGAAATCAACTTCTGTTTATTTAGATCAAATTAGAAATGCTGTAAAAGGCATACCTGGTGCTGAAATTATTGTTGATAAAGAAGCCAATGGCCCGCCTGTAGGTAAAGCTGTAAGTATTGAAATGACCGGAGATGATTTAGATGAATTGATAGCAACCTCTAAACAACTAAAAGTTTATCTCGACTCATTACAAATTCCTGGAATTGAAGAATTAAAAAGTGATGTACAAAATGTAAAACCGGAAGTGGTTATTGATATTGACAGAGAACGTGCAAACCGCGAAGGCATTAGTACTGGACAAATTGGTATGGAAATTCGTAATGCTGTATTTGGCATTGAAGCATCAAAATACAGAGATGCTAATGATGAATATCCTATACAAGTTCGTTTCAAAGAAAGTCAAAGAAATAACATCGATGCCTTATTGAATTTAAAAATAACTTATCGTGATATGAATATGGGAGGCATGATTCGTCAAGTACCGCTTAGCGCTGTTGCTAATGTACATTATGACAACACCTTTGGCGGAATTAAAAGAAAAAATCAAAAAAGGATTATTATGCTCGAATCGAACGTATTGAGTGGTTACACACCAAATGATGTTGTGGCCGCAGTTGAACGTTCTATAAAAAACTATAGTTTGCCTGAAACCGTTGAGGTAAAAATGGGCGGAGAGCAAGAACAACAAAAAGAAACAGGTGCTTTTTTGGTGAATGCTTTATTGATTTCATTAGGCCTTATGTTTTTAATTCTTGTAACTCAATTTAATTCCTTTAGTAAACCAGTAATTATTTTAACTGAGATTTTCTTTAGTATTACTGGTGTATTGCTGGGTTTAAGTATTTTCAATATGTCTATTTCTATTGTAATGACAGGCATTGGCATTGTTGCACTTTGTGGCATTATTGTTAGGAACGGAATTCTATTGGTAGAGTTTACAGACTTGTTAATGGAACAAGGGATGTCGGTTGAAAATGCTGTTGTTGAAGCCGGAAAAACCAGGATGACACCTGTAATTTTAACAGCCTGCGCTACCATTCTAGGATTAATTCCATTGGCGGTAGGTTTAAATATTGATTTCGTATCTTTGTTTGAACATTTTAATCCACATATTTTCTTTGGTGGTGATAATGTTGCCTTTTGGGGACCATTAAGCTGGACAATGATTTTTGGCTTAAGTTTTGGAACTTTGTTAACTTTATTTTTAGTTCCTGCCATGTATTTACTCAACTACAAACTTAAAGTTAAATTGGGTTATGTAAAGAAAGCCAAAGCATAACAATTATTGCATTTATAAAGGGAGCTATTGTTATGAGAATGGCTCCCTTTTTTTGTTTCAAAAAATTTTATATATTTACAAAAAGTTATCGCTTAAAGCATGAAAAAAAATAGAATTATTTTACCTTATATCCTAGGATTGGTCGCAATAAGTCTTTTAGGGGCTTGTTTAAAAGATAACTTTAAATTAAATAAACTTACTGGTTCTTTTTGGGAACCTGATGTAGCGGTGCCATTGGTAAATTCATCAATGACTTTAAAGAACATTTTAAAGCTCAGCAATTCAAACAATAATTTTAGCATTGCATCTGATAATTTTATAACCTTAGTTTACAGCGGAAACTTGTTTTCGCTAAGAGCAGACCAAGTGCTTATTATTCCTGACCAAACAATTAATAACAACTTTACTTTCCCCAGTGCTGCGCTGCCTGCATTCAATTTAATAAACTTACAAGATACCCTTGAAATTAATCCGCCTATCACATCAAATTTTGATTTTAACAGCGGTTCACCCGATTCATATATTGACTCCATTACATTAAAAAGTTGTTTGTTTGCTGTTAATATCGTTTCATCATTTCAGCAGCAAATGATCGTAACAATAAACATTCCAGATGCTGTTAAAAATGGGGTGCCTTTTTCGGCCTCCATAGCTGTTCAGGCTGCTGCGAGTAATTCTACTACAAGTAATGTAAATTTTAATTTAGCGGATTATAAACTTAAATTAAACCAAAGCGGGAGTCCTAATAAATTAAAAATGATTTTTGGTTACAAATTTATAAAAACCAATTCTACCATAGCAACAGGGCACAATAGCATGGATTTTTCGATAAGCTTATCCAACATTACTTTTAAAAATATGTTTGGATCAATTGGTCAAAAATTACTGGCACCTAATACCGATACAATTCCAATAACTTTATTCAACAATAGTATTGCCGGAGGAAATATTTCACTTTTAAATGCAAGCTTAGGAATTAATATTTCAAACGCATTTGGAGTACCCATTCTGGCAACATTTCAAAAATTACAAGGATATAATCCTATTGCCTTAGCTCCTTTAGTAAATGTAGTTAGTCCTTTGTTCAATTTACCTTTACCAATATCTACACCGCCGCAAATAGGGCAATCGGCTGCATCTTCGTTTTTACTAAACAATGCCAATAGCAATATCAATGATGTATTAACTAACCTCCCGAAATTTTTAATTTATAAACTTGATGCGCTATCAAATCCGCCTGCACCAGCGGATCAACTGTCAAATTTTATTGAAGATTCAAGTCGGTTTAAAGTTGATATTGATTTTAATATTCCACTTGAAGGAAGTCTGACTAATTTTATCTTTCAAGACACCATACTCTTTAAGTTCCAGGAAGTAGAACAATTACAATCATTAGGATTAAAATTATTTTTCAAGAATGGTTTTCCTATCGAAACAAAGGTGCAGGTGTACTTTGCGGATAGCTTGGGTTATGTTTTAGACTCATTACTTCAAGATGATGTAATTTTGGCATCAGCACTTGTAGGCAGTAACGGCAGGGTTACAAGCGCAACTGAAAAAAACACTGAAATTATTTATCCAGAAGAAAAGATTTTTCGCCTAAAAAAAGTAAGAAAAATTTACGTAAAGGCCGTAACAACAACAGTTGACGGTGGAAATAAAAATGTAAAAATATATTCTGATTATAAATTAGACTTAAAAATTGCTGGAAGAGCAAAATTGAAATTTAAGTTTTAAACATCGTATAAAATTTCAAAGCATATTTTATGGAATACAGAAGATTAGGTAATTCGGGCTTGCAAGTGAGTTTATTATCTTTAGGCTCGTGGGTAACATTTGGGAATCAAATAGACGATAAAACTGCAGAGCATTTGATGAAAATTGCCTACGATGGAGGTGTGAATTTTTTTGACAATGCAGAAACTTATGCAAATGGCAAAGCAGAGCTTGTGATGGGCAAAATTCTAAAAAAAATGAAATGGGACAGAAGCACCTATTTAGTGTCGAGCAAAGTTTTTTGGGGAGGTACCTTACCAAATCAATATGGTTTAAGTAGAAAACATATCGTTGAGGCTTGCCACGCTGCACTAAAGAGGCTGCAAGTTGATTATTTAGATTTGTATTTTTGCCATAGGCCAGATAGAAATACACCAATTGAGGAAACTGTGAGGGCCATGAGTTATTTAATTGACAGTGGAAAAATACTTTATTGGGGAACATCAGAATGGTCAGCACAACAAATTTCAGAAGCTTATGGCATCGCCCGACAGTACAACTTGGTTCCGCCAACAATGGAACAACCGCAATACAATATGTTTCACAGAGAGCGATTTGAGATTGAGTACCATCGCTTATATAGCGAAATAGGTTTAGGAACAACAATATGGTCTCCCCTATCCTCAGGTTTATTAACTGGAAAGTACAACAGCAAACTAAAGGAAAAAACCAGACTAAATCTGTCTGGGATGGAGTGGTTGAAGGAGAAAACGATTGGGAATGAAGCAAAATTAAAGTTAGAAAAGGTTGATGAATTAATTGCGCTCAGTAACAAGGTGGGTATTACTTTACCTCAACTTGCATTAAACTGGTGCATGTTTCAACCCAATGTAAGTACTGTTATATTAGGAGCATCTAAAGAAACTCAGCTCAAAGAAAATTTAAAATCGATTGAAACATTAAAAAAATACAGCACAGCATTGAATGAAAAAATTGAAAAAGTACTTAAAAACAAACCAATGTTACCAAAATTTTAATTATTAGCAGCATACATTGTTTTTTAAAGTATAAATCAATATATTCGCACACGAAATCAGAAAACCAATGAGAAAAATTATACTATTTAGTTTATTGTTATTTCCGCTCATTTCCATTTCGCAGCAATGGAAAAAAACGAGGAAAGAAGTACTATTTGGTGCTGGTGCAGCTAATCTTTTGGGAGATTTAGGAGGTGCTGATCAAATTGGAACACATTTAATGAAAGATCTTGAATTTTCATTAACCAGACCAATGGCTGCTGTTGGTTTTAGATACAAATTATCTCCTACCATGGCGCTTAAAGGATTTGGTGGCTGGGCGAGGTTAACGGGAAATGATTTACTTACTGCTGAGCCTTCCCGAAATAATCGTAATTTAAGCTTTAGAACAAATATTATTACCGCTTCTGCCCAATTTGAATACTCAATCATAGAGGAAAAGGTAAAATCGAGGTATGCAAGAAGAGGTAAAAAATTCCCATTAAACGTTTATTTTTTCGGTGGTCTTGGCGTATTTTATTTCAACCCAGAATCACAATATTTTGATGGAAAATGGTACAAACTTAAGCCACTGCATACCGAAGGCCAAGATTTAGCTGGAAGTGAAGCCAAGAATTATTCATTGGTTCAATTATGTGTTCCACTAGGTATTGGTTTTAAATACCCTATTACCAGAGAATGGAGTATTGGCCTAGAATATTCAATCACCAAAACGTTTACTGATTATATTGATGATGTAAGCACCACTTATTATGACAATGATGCCATTAGAGCATCCTATGGCGATGTGGCTGCCTATTTTGCTGACCCTTCAACTACGCCAACTAGAGAAGCTCCTATAAAAGGAGGAACAAATCCTGGTGAAAAAAGAGGTGAAACAACTTTTAATGACTCATTTATGTTTGCCTGGCTTAATGTAAGTTACAAAATTACTGGATCTAGTAAATCTAGGGTTAAATTCTAAATTCAAAGATCTCCAATTGGAGATCTTTTTTTTGTATGACTATCAAATCACCACAACAACCAGTAGAGTGGGCTGCTTATTTTCAATTGCGTTGGGAAATATTAAGAGCTCCATGGGGGCAAGCTATTGGCTCTGAAAAAGATGAATTAGATAATGATCAACATTCATTTCATGCTATGGCTTTAAATACGAACAATGAGATTGTTGGAGTAGCTCGATTGCATTTATTAGCAGATAGCACAGCCCAATTAAGATTTATGGCTGTAAATAAAACTTCACAAGGAAGCGGAGTTGGCTCTTTAATAATAAATTATTTGGAAGATATAGCCAAAACCAAACATAGCAAGCGTATTATTTTACAAGCAAGAGAAAATGCAGTATTGTTTTATGAAAAACACGGTTATAAGATTAAAGAAAAATCTTTTTTGATGTATAACCAAATACAGCATTACCTGATGGAGAAAGACCTTTAGATTTTAACTAATGTATTTATTCTAGATAATATTAATCTTATTTTTTTTTGTAATTTTAAAGGATTGAAAAATATAAAATCTTTTTTTTGCAATATTAATTTGAATTACTACTTTTGATTAAGTTTAGTTAAGCTATTTTTAACTGAGCGAAAACATAAACCTTTTAAAACAGCAGCCTATAAGACATTTTTACATTTAATTAAATTTCAAATTAAATCTGTAATAATATGTCTTGTACCCAATTAGGAGATGCTGAATTAGTAAAATTATACATTAAAGGTAACGAATCTTGTTTGGTTGAACTCATCAATAGACACCAGCAAAAATTATATTCATTTATCTATAAAAAGGTAAAAAACCAGGAATTGGCCGAAGATCTCTTTCAAGATGTTTTCATCAAAGTAATCAATTCACTTAAACTCAATAAATATAATGAGGAAGGTAAATTTAGCAATTGGATTATTAGAGTGGCAAGAAATCATTTAATGGATTACTTTAGAGATCATGTAAAGATGCGTACTTTCAGTGGTACCGATGATTTTGATGTATTTGATGTTGTGATTGTTGATGATGCTTTCAAGCCAGAAAATTCAGATAAAAAAATAGAAAAGAAAAAAATGAGGGCTTTGATTATGGCTTTGCCAAAGGAAATGCGCGAAGTTGTAATTCTTAGAACTTACTTTGATATGAGTTTCAGTGAAATAGCGCTTTTACAAGAAGTAGGCATTAATACAGCCTTAGGAAGAATGCACAACGCCTTAAAACATTTAAGAAAACAATATCATGATACTGATGAATTAAAAAAATATTTTGAACTGGTAGCACAATAATTTTATGGGGCTTGCGTTTCCATTATGTAATCCCTAAACAAATTTGAATGCCAAAACTTTACTTAAAAAACGAAATCTTAGTTCAAACTGCCAAATTCGAAAGCTTAAAACCAAGACAACATGTGATTAACAACTTGCTTAATTATTCAAAAGCACTGGAAGTAAATACCATGAAAAGCGGAAAAAAAATAGCGTTAAACATGAACTAAAAAAATAAGCCCTGCATAATTTATGCAGGGCTTATTTTTTAAACTTATCCCTGTTGTAGCACAACAGAGATTAAAATTAATTGCTACGGCAATTAATTTGTTTTGATCATTCTTTGTATCGCTTGTTCTCCGTTTTCGTTCAATACTTTAACAATGTATGTGCCGGTGGCAAAATCGTTGCCAATGCTAACATTTGTGTTGGTATTTATTTGCTCGTTCCAAACTAAATTACCCACCATGTCAAAAATTTGCACTT
>CAMBZU010000064.1 GCA_945872355.1 Chitinophaga pinensis | reverse complement strand
TGTTCAATTCAAGTTATTTCACAAAACCCAACGCCTGCAAATGTACAAAGTAAAAGCATTTTAATTAACGGAATAACCGTGCATAATGGTGCAGGTAAAGTATTTACTAATGCATCAATAGGATTTAAGGAAGGAAAAATTGCCTATTTATCTTACCTAAATTCTAGTGAATTACCTGTGAATTGGGACACCATAATGGAAGCCAAAGGAAAACACATTTACCCCGGTATAATCGCATTGAATACGTATTTAGGTTTGTCGGAAATAGAAGCTATAAGAGCTATGAATGACCAAGCAGAAGTTGGAGAAAACAACCCAAGCGCAAGAGCAATAATAGCATACAATACGGATAGTAAAGTAACTCCAACAGTGAGATCGAATGGTATTTTAATGGCTCAAATTACGCCGCAAGGTGGGATCATTAGTGGTAGTTCCTCTATCGTAAATTTAGACGCTTGGAACTGGGAAGACGCTTCCTATAAAGCAGATGAAGGGATACACGTAAATTGGCCATCAATGCGAATTTATTTTAGAAATGGTGCCGAACCAGAGGAATTCGAAAAAAAACAAAAAGAAAGGATTGATAAAGAAATTGAAAACATCGAAAATATTTTTGCAGATGCCTATGCCTATCAACTTACAAGTAATGTTGAGCATAAAAACTTAAACCTAGAAGCCATGCGCGGCATTTTTAATGGCACTAAAAAACTTTACATTCATGCCGATTATGTAAAAGAAATAATTGCAGCCATCAACTTATGTAACAAATACAAAATAAAGTTTGTGTTAGTTGGAGGAGCTGATGTAGGATTGGTGTTAAATTTATTGAAAGAAAATAACGTACCAATAATTTTAGGAAGAACACATACGCTTCCCAATAGAGATGATGAGGCCATTGACGCTCCTTATCATTTACCAAAAAAACTACAAGATGCAGGCATATTATACGCTTTAAGTTGTGATGGTTTTTGGCAAGTTAGAAATTTACCTTTTATGGCGGGAACAGCTGCTGCTTATGGCTTAACCAAAGAGGAAGCTTTAAGCACCATTACACTAAACGCTGCTAAAATTACAGGAATTGATGGCACTGTTGGTAGTATTGATATTGGTAAAGATGCAACACTACTTATTTGCGATGGCGATTTACTTGATATGAAAAGCAGCATCGTAAGCCAGGCCTTTATCCAAGGCCGTATGATTGACCTTAACAATATTCAACATCAACTCTACATTAAGTATAAAAAGAAATATAACTTGAAATAGGACTTTCTCATTTATATTGTAACTACCTTGCAAGCAAAAATTATCAAATAAAGTTATGGAGCAAGTCACTGAGATGCCAATTGTGGTTTTTATGCAAACCTTTTTAAATTTGCAAGCAAACGCATATAGTGCCTATCTTAAGCAAGATATTAGAAAATTAAATCCGCTGGTTGATGAATTAAACAGCTACGGAACCCAGCATTTACAAGACCAGTTTGGCGTTGCTTATCAAAAAAAAACGGATAATGATGTTGCTAGTTTATATGAAAATGAGGATATGGAGTCCACTCCTGCCCTACTGTTCATGATAAAAAAATACAATTATCACCAGTTTGGGAAAATATACAGAGCTTATGTTTCAGCCATCAATCCTCATAAAAAGAGTTTTTCAAAATGTTATTTTATCATTCAAAATAAAGAAAGACTTTTAATTGTTGCGCAATATTCTTTTATTGAAAATAGAAAAAAACATCAACCTGAGTGGGAAAATAATGGGGGCGAAGATATTGCTATCAACAGACTAGGAAAAGCCATTGAAACCATAAAATTAAATGCCCCTACTGATAATATTTTGCATTTAAAAGAATATGAAATTTAAGCTCATTCAAAATCTTCGTAAAGCAAATATTTTTTTCGTAATAGTTTAAAATTATTTAAATCGTTTTGCCAAGTTGCTTTAATTGCGGCTGCGCTCATTCCTTTTTTAATTTGGAGCTCCAACAAATCATTACCGGCCAGCCTTTTATAAAATGAATTAAAAAACTCATCCTTTTTAGGAAAGTTTTTGTACGCATCAATGATAATATTTAACTGAATTCCTGTGTTCAAAGTATCAGGTATATCGTTACTGTTACTTAAATCAAAACCAAAACAAACTTCATTCACAAATGGCGGATTTGTAGCACCTAGCATACTTTTAGGAACAAAGGATGTTTCGCTGTTTAATAAAAGCGGATGACCATATTGCTGAAATGGTTTGTTGGTGCCTCGTCCCACACTAATCACTGTTCCTTCAAAAAAACACAAGGTAGGATACAAAAATATTGCTCTTTGATTAGGCAAATTAGGCGAAGGATTAACAGGCAAAACGTAGCGACTTTTATGCGTATAGCCCAAACAAGGTATTACAATTAAATCGCAGCTAAGTCCATTTCCTAACCAACTTTCACCTTTAATCATTTTAGCATATTCGCCAATTGTCATTCCATAAACCACTGGTACTTTGTGCATGCCTACAAAAGAGGCAAATGAATCTTGCAAAACTGGCCCATCAATATAATAGCCATTAGGATTGGGGCGATCTAAAATTACAATGGTTATATGCTGCGCTGCGCAGGCTTGCATAACATAATGCATGGTACTTATGTAGGTGTAAAAACGCGCACCAACATCTTGCAAATCAAATAGCACGATTTCAATGCCCGCCAAATCAGTAGCGCTAGGTTTTTTGTTATTGCCATATAATGATTTAATTGCAACTCCTGTTTTTGCATCAACATCATCAGCTATTTTTTCTCCTGCACTCCCAATACCTCTAAAGCCATGTTCAGGGCAAAATACTTTGTTTATCTGAATTCCTAAACCAATTAAAGTATCCAATAAATGCTGCCCATTTACCATAGAAGTTTGATTGCCTACAATGGCAACATGTTTATTTTTAAGCAATGGAATATAAATTTCCATGCGCGCTGCTCCAACTGTTATGCTTCCTTGCGCATCAACATGAGATATATTAGCAGCAAAAAAAACAACAATCATTAATAAACCAATTGCGCTTTTATTTTTTAAAATCTGAATATTTTTTGAATGCATACCCAATTCAATTAAATTTGACGCCAATGTTAAGGATTTATTATAAATGCGAAGAATACTCGTGATAAGCATATATTTGTATCGTGAAAAAAATATCAATGGAAAAAAATCATAAAAAAGACCTAGAGCATTTGCTAATTAAGCAAACTGAAAAAATATTACATGAAATTGATCCCACAACTACAGTCGTTTTTTTAAAAAATATCAAAAGTCATTGCAAAGATTTATCCAAGAAATTTCTTAAAATTCAAAAGAAGCTTCAAAAGCATTCAGAAATTTTGGCTTTAGAACAAAAAAAAGCCTTATTAATTGAGCCTAAAACAATCACAAAAAACACAAGCACTGTTTCAAATTTGAAAGCGGATACAAAGTCGCAGCTTGCTAAAACTAAAGTGGTAAGTAAACCTATTATCGCTAAAACAAACAAGGTAATAACTAAAAAAGCGACTCCAAAACGTGCCCGTAAAGGAAATAATTTAACAAACACTTCAGCCATTCAAAATAAAGCAAAAGCCGCGCTTGCAAAAGGTATCAGCAAGGTTTCAAAAAAATAAGTAATTCCATCCATGAAAGTAATAATCATTAATAGGGATATTAGTTGGCTATCCTTTAATGCAAGAGTTTTACAAGAAGCAGCAGATAAAACTTTACCACTAATTGAAAGAATAAAATTTTTAGGTATTTTTTCAAATAACCTCGATGAGTTTTTTAGAGTGCGTGTAGGCACCTACAAACGCATGATTAATTTAGGTAAGAATGCAAGGTACTATATTGGTGAAAACCCTGTAAAAGTGCTGCAAAAAATTCAATCTATTGTAGTTTCTCAACAAAAGGAATTTGACCGTATTTATGCTGAAATTCTTAACGAGTTAAAAAAGAAAAATATTTTTATTGTTGACGAAAAAAAGCTCACAAAAAATCAAGGCGTATTTGTAAAAAATTATTTCAAAGAAATGGTTCGACCGCAATTGGTTCCAATCATGATACAACATACCAATAAGCTGCCTTCGCTTAGAGATAAATCAATTTATTTAGCTGTAAAGCTATCTCACAAGTTAAAAAACAAAGAATCGAGATACGCTTTAATACAAGTGCCCGATGACTTACCAAGATTTGTGCAACTGCCAAATAACGATCAAAAAGAAGGAACATCTATCATCTTATTAGATGATGTTATTAGGTATTGTTTAGAAGATATTTTCTTTGTGTTTAACTACGATACGTATGGCGCATACACAATTAAATTAACCAGAGATGCAGAGTTGGATATTGATAGTGACCTTTCAAAAAGCATTACCGAAAAAATATCAAAAAGCTTAAAACAACGCAAAATTGGCGATCCTGTGCGTTTGGTTTATGATAGCAAAATACCTGTCGACATGCTCAATTTTTTAACCAAAAGCATGAAAATTGATAAGAACCAAGCGTTGCTTCCTGGTGGTCGTTATCATAATTTTAAAGATTTTATTCAATTTCCAAAAGTAGGTGGTAGTGAATTAGTAAATGTGCCTTATCCAACATTGGAACACCCTAAATTAAAGGGCAATAAAAGCATGTTTGAAGTACTTAAAAAAGATGATATTTTACTCACCTTCCCTTATCAGTCATTTGATCACATCATTGATTTTTTAAGAGAGGCCGCTATTGATCCGGCTGTTACAAGTATTAAAATTACAATGTACAGGGCTGCAAGAAATTCTAAAATTATTAACGCACTTGTTAATGCATTGCAAAATGGCAAAGCTGTTACTGCTGTGGTTGAGCTTCAAGCAAGATTTGATGAACAAGCAAACCTTAATTTAGCTAATAAATTACAAGATGAAGGCGCAACTTTAATTTATGGTGTGCCAGGGCTTAAAGTACATTCTAAATTAATTTTAATTACGAGAAAAGAAGGTAGTAAAATGGTGGGCTATACCCATGTTGGCACTGGTAATTTTAATGAATCTACTGCCAAAATCTATAGTGATTTTAGCTTATTCACATGTGATAATAGAATAACATCAGAAGTTGAAAAAGTATTCCATTTTTTTAAAAACAACTATAAAACTGGCACCTATAAACACCTATTGGTTGCGCCATTCTTCATGAGAAATAAGTTGTTGAAGCATATACAAGATGAAATTAAAAATGCAAAAGCAAAGAAACCTGCTTTAATACAACTAAAATTAAATAGCCTTACCGACGAAGAATTAATTAAAAAACTTTATGCCGCAAGTAATGCTGGAGTTAAGGTGCAGCTTATAATAAGAGGTATATGCTCATTAGTACCGGGCATAAAGGATATGAGTGAAAACATTGAAGCCATTAGTTTGGTTGACCAATATTTGGAACATGCCAGAAGCATGGTTTTCCATAACAATGGCAACGAACTTGTTTATATTTCTTCTGCTGATTGGATGGTTAGAAACCTCGATTATAGAACAGAAGTAGCTTGTCCAATTTACAACCAGTCATTAAAAAATGAAATAAAAAAAATATTTCAAATACAATGGGAAGGCAGCACCAAGGTTAGAATATTAAACGAAAAACAAGACAACCCTTATCGTCAATCTCCCGACGGAATAAAACGCAGGGCACAATTAGAAATATATAAATACTTGGCCTCAAAAAAATGATCCAATAAACGTGAGTAATATTAAAAAAAGTAAATCACAGTTTCAACTATCGCATATTATTACCGCAGATGGTTCAAGCACGCTTATTTTAAATGGCCTAAATGAACAGTACCATTCTATCAATGGCGCATTGCAGGAAAGCACTGTTGTTTATATTCAAAACGGATTGAATTATTTTACAAATAAAAATTTAAAAATTCTTGAGATTGGCTTTGGAACAGGTTTAAATTGTTTACTGAGTTATGCAGCTAATGCTGAAAAAAAGCTTCCAAAAACCATTGATTACACCGCATTAGAACCTTTTCCTATCAATATTGATTTGTTAAATCAATTAAATTATGATACTCTTATTGAAACAAAATTTGCAGCTGAATTCTTTAAGAAAATACATCAATTTGCTACCTTAGAAAAAAAAGAAATTCAACCTCATTTTTTTCTTACTAAAAGTTTATTAAGCATTCAACAATTCAATACTGAAGAAGCGCTTTTTGACCTCATCTATTTTGATGCATTCAGTCCAAGCATTCAGCCCGAAATGTGGACACTCGATATATTTATTAAACTGTTTTCCTTATTAAAAAAAGGAGGTATATTAGTTACTTATTGTGCAAAAGGAGAAGTAAAACGTACACTTAAAACCGCAGGATTTAAAATTGAACACCTTGCTGGCCCCCCAGGCAAAAGAGAGGTAACAAGAGCCATTAAAGAATGAGCTTATTATTTTAATTTATAATTACGAGGATACTCCAAACTTAATTTAGAATTCTTAGGCCCAAATTATACGAATGTGATTTATAAATTATGCCAATAATTTAAAATCTTACATTGGTAATACCAATTGCATTTATTTTTTAGTCCAACTAAAAAATAAATATGCAATGATTAATGCCGATACTACTTGAAATTAGTACAACAAGGCAATGCCGCAATTGGACTAAATTGAAAGTGTAATCGGTATAAATGCCGCTCGGAAAAAAGTTTGGGACAAATGCCGTAAAACAAATTTGGGCCATTACTTATTTCACATCGGTATAATTACTTATTTTATATATTTGGAATGTTTATAGATTTATTAAAATTTTAATGGATGACTCATTTTAGATACTTATTTGCTTGTATCCCCGCTATTTTATGCATTTTTGGAAACCTCCTAGGAGGATGGCCAACAAGCTTAAATATCATTTTCTCAATGATGCTATTGCCTATTGTAGAATGGGTTGAACCCAGTGATGATAAGCCTAATGAAAAACAAACAGATAGCAATTTACCTACATTGATATTAATTTTATTATGTCTGCTCCACTTGTTGGTAACAGCAAGTTTAGTGTATGGAGTTTATGCTTCAAAAATTACAGGCATATACATTTTACTGGCTGCTGTTTCTTCAGGAGTTAATGCAGGCACTAACGGAATAGTAGTAGCACATGAACTGATACATCGAAAGGAAATTTCTTTGCGTGTTTTAGGTATTTTAAACTTGATACAAGTTAACTACGGACACTTTTACATTGAGCATATTAAAGGCCATCATAAATATGTTGGAACACAGGCTGACCCGGCAACGGCAGTCTATGGAGAAAGTTTATATAAATTTATTTCAAGAACAATTCCAGGCCAATTTCAAAGTGCATTTCAACTAGAAAAAAATCGCTTGTTAAAGCAAAATTTGAATCAACTTAGCAACTTTGTACTCCTTATTTCAGCCCTTCAAATGGCAATTTTATTTATTATTTTTTTCTTATTAGGCCTTAAAATACTGCTCGTTTATTTGATATACAGCCTAATGGCCATATTATTACTTGAATATGTAAATTATATTGAACATTATGGTTTAGTTAGAGATGACACTAAAAAATTTGAAGCACATCATGCATGGCAGAGCAACAAATTTTCGAGCAGAATGGGCTTAATTGAACTTTCAAGACATGCCGACCATCACATGAAAGCAGCTAAACCTTATCATACACTCAATACTCACCCTGGTTATTTTTTACCATCAGGTTACTTTGGGATGTTTTATATTGCACTAATACCCGCAATTTGGTTTAAAATGATTAATCCAATTATTGATGCTAATAAACATAAATTTAATTAAATTTGATACATAATTAATAGCCATGCCTTCATTTGACATCGTAAATAAAATTGACATTCAAACATTAGACAATGCAATAAATGCAGCTCGTAAAGACATTACCAATAGGTATGACTTTAAGGGTTCTAAAAGCGATATTGAATTAGATAAAAAATTACTAAACATACACATCTTAACCGAAAGTGAGATGAGAATTGAAGCCATAGAAGATACCATTAGAAGCCGTATGATGAAGCAAGGACTTAATCCCTTAGCGCTCGATTTTGGGAAAGAACAATATGCTTCAGGAAATTTATTAAAAAAAGACATTAGAATTAAACAAGGAATAGATAAAGAAACAGCCAAGAAGATTGTAAAACACATTAAGGATTTAAAGTTAAAAGTAGAGGCGCAAATTATGGATGATCAAGTGCGTGTTACTGGTAAAAAAATAGATGAGTTGCAAGCTGTTATTAGCAATGTTAGAGCAGCCGATTTTGAAACACCAGTGCAATTTGTAAATATGAAATAAAACAACATGAAAAAAATCTTATTCATCATCACCATGGCACTTTTAGGTCAACGCTATGATGTTGCTGCACAAAATAAATTGCCTTACAACGATAAACAAAATATAGCTGTTGTAACTGAACAGGAACCTTTTTATCCTAAAGGTGATTTAGAATTGTATAAATATGTTTTAAATGCTGTTAAATACAGCGATGAAGCCAAACAAAAATTTATTGAAGGTGAAGTAATGCTTAGCTTTGATGTTTTGCCTGATAGTACAGTAAACAATGCCAATGTAATTAGTGGTGTTTGCTGCGGAATTAACGAAGAAGTACAACGCGTGGTTAAGGTATTAAAATTTGCTCCTGCCATGCAAAATGGTATTAAAATGCGTATGAATGTGATGATGAATTTTCCAGTTAAAGCACATTAAAATCTATTCTAGTAGCTTATGCAACAACCAAAAAAATTAACCAAAAAGGAAAAATTTCAACAATCTCATGATGTAGCCAAATCTACTTCATCTATAAAAGGCAATAAAAAAACAAGTTGGCTGTGGGTATATTTAACTATTGCTTTGGCTGTATTTGTGTTATATGGCAATACGCTTTCAAATGGGTATGTGCTTGATGATTTTTCGGTGATTAAAGAAAATAATATTGTAAATCAGGGAACTAAAAATTTAGGTCAAATATTTAAAACAAGTTATCGCGCAGGATATTTAAATGTTAATGATGGATTATATCGTCCACTTTCATTAGCCATGTTTGCAATAGAATGGTCTATATCGCCCAACAATACTTGGTTGGGGCATTTTATTAATTTGATAACATATATATTTTGCGGTATCATTCTTTTTAAATTGTTGCAAAAATTACTTCCTCAGCTGCATCATTTTGTTATTGTTGGCTCTGTATTATTATTTATTGCCCATCCAATACATACAGAGGTTGTTGGCAATATAAAAAGTAGAGATGAATTGCTTTGTTTTTTGTTTTCATTTTTAAGCATTCATTTTATTTTGAAATATATTGATGAATCAAAAAGTTATTTAATTTTATTCAGCGCTATTGCTCTCTTTATGGCTTTTTTAGCGAAAGAGTCAGCCATCTTAACAATTCCAATTCTATTTATTATGATTTGGTATTTTAAAAAAGAAGCCATGTCAAAGTTAATTGCAATAACTACTTCAGTTGTTGTTCCTTTTTTAATTTATATGCTTATCAGAAAAAGTGTACTAGACTCTTTTGCAGGAATTCAAAGCGTTACGTTACTTGATAATCCTATTGGAGCTCAAACAAATTTTGTTTCAAAACTTATGGGAAGTATGCAGGTAATAGGCGAATACATGCAACTTTTTATACTGCCCTACCCCCTTGTTTATGATTATTCGTATAATTCTTTTCCTCTTGAAAATGGAATAAACTTGCCCATCATTATTGGAATGATTACCGTTTTAAGCATGATTGCCACAATTTTTATAACCTATAAAAAGCACCCCATCATTTCTTTTTCTTTACTTTTTATTTTTGCTGGCTTATCGCTCTATACAAATATATTTTTTACTATTGGAGCAGCAAAGGCAGAACGTTTTACGTTTTTAGCATCTGTTGGATTTTGCATCTTACTCTCCTATTTAATTGCTAAATTTTTAAAATCTGGTGTATATCAATCAAATCATAATCCGGTAAAAATTAAAAACTTCTTTTTTGTGCTTGGTGCGATTATGTTGCTTTACAGTGTAAAAACAATCAGCCGAAATTTTGATTGGAAAGATAATATTACACTGTACACACATGATGTTGATTTAAATCCTATAAGTGCTAAAACGCATTATTACCTGGGAAATGAGCTTATTAAAAAAATTGCTGAAGAGGAACAAGATTCAATTAAAAGGCTGGCTTATTTAAAAAGAGGTATCGAAGAAGTAAGAAAATCTGTAGCTATTTTTCCTGAATATTCTGATGGCCACACGCAAATTGGAGTTGGTTTTTTCAAAATGAATAATATGGATAGCGCTGCTGTTTATTTCAACAAAGGTTTGCAATACAATCCTAATAACAGTGTGGCTTTAAGCAATCTTGGTGCATATTATTTTAATAAAGGACGTTATGCAGAAGCTATTGACATTTACGATAAAACATTGCGTCTAAACCCAAGGTTTATAGATGCCATGGTTAATTTAGGGAGTTGTTACGGAGCATCTGGCAAATTTAATGATGCCATAATTTGGTTTACCAAAGCCTATGAATTAGATCCTACCAATAAAAAAGCAATCACATTTTTAGCAATGACTTATCAAAATATGAATCAACCCGACAAGGCAGCCTACTATCAAAAGCTGCTTAAATAAAGCCCGAATTAGAATTAAATTTATTTTTTGGAACACCCTTTGCATTGCTGTATCGAAACAACAATTTGTTTTATGAAAACAAAACTTAATTCCTCAATTAAATTCATTCTTTTTGCTGCTGTATATTTATCAGGAACAGCATTTAATATTCAAAACAACAATTCGCCCGAAGCATTTACACCTAAAAAAAACGATGCTTTTAAAAAAGGGGAAGTGCTTACTTACCGCCTGCACTATGGCGCTATTGACGCAGGCACTGCAACTTTGGAAGTAACCCAAGATGAACGCGAATTTGGAGGAAGACCAACCTATCATGTTGTAGGCATTGGTAAAAGTACTGGCGCCTTCGACTGGTTTTTTAAAGTTAGAGATCGCTATGAATCATATATTGACCAAGAAGCATTGGTGCCTATGGCTTTTATCAGAAGAGTTAATGAAGGTGGTTACATCATCAACCAAAACTATGTTTACAATCATTATAAAAAACAAGTAATAAGTGAAGGTAAAGTTTTTGATGTTCCTAAGGATATTGATGATGTTCAAGATATGATATCTGCATTTTATTATGCAAGATGTATTGATTTTAGCAAAGCTAAAGCCGGCAATATTTATACCGTAAACAGTTTTGTTGACAATGAAATTTTTCCGTTAAAAATTAAATACATTGGGAAAGAAACAATTTCTACTTCTTTAGGAAAATTCAAGTGCATTTTATTTAGACCTGTAATTCAAAAAGGACGTATCTTTAAAGATGAAGAGGATTTGAATGTTTGGATATCTGACGATGCAAATAGAATTCCAATTAGAGCGCAAGCAAATATTTTAGTGGGCTCGGTAAAAATGGATTTAAAAGATTATAAAGGAATTGCGCATCCAATGGCAAAACTAGATTAATTTTCTTTTACAGCAGGAGGTAAAAATCGCTGCACAAAATTTGAAAATCCTTTTATTTGGCAAAAAATAAATGCAGCAGGTATAAGCATTAAAACATCGGGCTGAAGAAAATAACGGATTTCAATGTTTCTGCATTGAGGGCTTGTTCCAAAACATAAATAAAAATATAACATGCCAAAGAAACTTCCAATAAACAAGGCAATTGGTCTTAATTCTTTCTTTCTAAACATTAAAAATAATCCAGCAATACCAGTTAATATGAGCAAGGTTCTAAAGTAAAATAAATAACCACCTAATTTTCTTGCAAAACTTGTATTGTCGCTTAAGCCTGATTTAAAAATAGCTTTCTTTAGGTTTTGCAAAGGTACTTTAACATAAAAATTAAATGGATGCTTTTCAATTTGACTTTGACGCAATTCATTGAATAAACGGGCCACTTCTTTTGAACAATCATTGGCCGTATCAAAAATAGGAATGGTTGCCTTCCAATATCCTCCCCACTCGCTAAAACCTCTTCCGCAATTTTTTGCCAAATATACGGCCCTTTCCAACTTCAAAGAATCTTCAGCTGTTGAATAGGCAATCTCAGGAAAATCAACTTGTTTATTTTGTAAGATATTAGAAAACTGTGGTTGCCACTCAGATTTTACACTATATATGTATTGCATAAACGCAATTACATCATCATTCCAATTATCAAAGCCACGCAAATCTTGGGTAATTATTACCTTATTAAAACGTATGTAATTTCTTATAGGCCAAGCGCCATAGGTACAACTAAACAAAACAAAAAATACAAATAACTTGGTAAAATATTGCTTATTGAAACTGCCATATTTTTGATAAAAAAAGAAAATCATTAAAGGTGCCAGCAAGGCAAATTGAGGTCGATTTAATACCGCAAAACCAAGTGCAGCACCTGCAAAAGCCATTACATAATTTTTATTACTAGCCAATACCAACACCAAAGCCAATAAGCCAAAAAATATGGAAGGTATTTCTGAATAGCAAACAGGATTCCAAACAATTACAAAAGGATAAAAGGCATATAAAAGTGCCACAGTTATAGCAACTTTATGTTGTTTGATTGTTTTTTTAGAGATATAGTAAATAAAATAAATACTAATACTGTCTAAAACAATTTGAAGGAAAGCTGTAATTTTAAGCACACTGTACCACATTTCGGTATGCGTTTTTACATCTATACCTTGTAAATAATAGCTAAAGGAAACCAATTCAAAAGCTGGCGCCAAAAATAATGAATAGCCAGGCATGCGGCAGTATGCTGCAAATTCATTGTTAAGCATTACGGTAAATTCACCTTGATAAATCAGATTGGACAGTGCGGCCATCCATGCCGTAGTGTCATTATCAAAATGAATGTTGGTTCTGTTAAAGTAAAAGGGCGCAATAAAAAAAGTAAATATAAGTCGGAGCAATAATCCCAAAAAAAACACATTGCATATAGCACGATTGCCCGAATAGAACTTCTTCAAAATGCTGCGCATAGTTTAATCTTCAAAATAATCTTTCACAATGTAAATGGGACGATTTTGTGTTTCTACAAATATTCTATGAACATATTCTCCAATAATTCCCATGAACAATAATTGAACGCTTCCTAAGAAATACATACTCACTAATATAGAGGTCCAACCTGTGATAGCATCACCAGCTATTTTTTTATAGATTACAATTGAACCTCCAATGAGCGTAAAAATAACACCAATGATACCAAGATAAATGCAAATTTTAATAGGTAATTTTGAGAATGAAAACAGTGCATCTAAGGCTAATTTCAGGAGTCTGCTAAAATTCATTTTAGCTTCTCCAATTGTTCTATCATCTCTGCTATAATCAACGTAATCTTGCTTAAATCCAATAAAAAAACGAAGCCCTGGCAAGTATCTATTTTTTTCATCTAGTGCAAGAAAAGCTTCTAATGCTTTTCTATTCATTACACTAAAATTACCAACGTTGGCAGGTGCGTTTATATTACTGAGTTTATTAAAAATAAAATGAAATAGCTTTATAGATAATTTTTTAAAAAACGTTTCATGTCTTTCTGTTCTTCTGCCATAAACCACATCTGATTGGTTTTCGATGGCACATTTATACATCGATGCAATTAATTCAGGCGGATCTTGTAAATCTCCATCCATCATGGCAATATAATCCCCTTTAGCATAATTTAAACCAGCTGTGTAGGCCGATTGATGCCCAAAATTACGCGAAAGATTAAGCACCTTAAAACGTTTATCTTTTTGATGACAAAGTTGTAACTTGAGCAAAGTATCATCTTTACTGCCATCATTTACACAAATAACTTCAAAGTCATTGGTAAACTTCAACATTGCAACCATTACAGCATTATACAAATCATCGATCAAATCAGATTCATTGTAAACGGGAATAACAACTGAAATTAGCATATTGCGTTTATTCTTTTTTGAGTTTCAAACCTACGCTTATTTAGTGAAATACTCAAATTAAGGTTAATAATTCAATTCCATATACTTATGAAGGCAAATGATGAGCCATAAACGATTATAATAATAATCGAGACCATCTTTATAAAAGTGATTGAAAACTTGTTGTGCATAGTTCCAATTTACCAAGCCATATCTTTCGCACATGGCCTGCGTTATGTATTGCTCTGCATATACTTTTAAATCTTTTCTTAGCCACTGATGCATTGGAACCGAAAAGCCTTTTTTAGGCCTATCAAAATACTCGCGCGGTACATAATCATATAACACTTCTTTTAATAAATACTTTGATGTTTTACCTTTCAATTTTAATTTTTCATCTAAGTTTAAGGCAAACTCTACAATTCTATAATCTAATAGTGGCACTCTTGTTTCAAGAGAATGCTTCATTGTGGCCCGATCAACCTTTACCAATAAATCATCTTTAAGGTAAACGTTTAAATCAAACATGGCTTGGTTTTCAGCAGGCGACAATTTCCTTTTTAAATCTTTTAACTCAGGAAAATAACTTATAATATCTTTCGCTTTATTAGTTAAAATAAGCGGCAACTCTGTTTCATAAAAGAAGTTTTGCTCCTGTGAAAAAATATTACTTTCGAAATTATTTTCTGAATAGGACTTAAACAAATTAGCCACTCGTTTTGCTCTATTATTACCCATTGCAAGTGCCATGTTGATTGGCGCTCTTAATTTAGAAATAACTGGATTTGAAAGTCGCTGAGCCCAAACATGAGCACCGTAACCCATAAAAAGCTCATCACCGCCATCTCCCGAAAGGGTCATTGTTACGTGCTTTCTGGCCAATTTAGAAACCATTAAAGTTGGTATTGCCGATGTATCTGCATAAGGTTCATCATAAATATGATCTAACTCTCCCACTAAATCCAGCGCATCTTGCTGGCTTACATTAAATGAATGATGATCTGTTTTTAAATATTTTGAAACCCCTTCCGCAAAATGACTTTCGTTATAGTCTTTTTCATTTAAACCAATAGAAAAAGTTTTAATAGGTGTTGATGAAATACTTTGCGCCACAGCAGTTACTAAACTACTATCAATTCCGCCACTTAAAAATGTTCCAAAAGGAACATCACTAATCATTCTGTATTTTACAGAAGAAATTACAAGTTCTTTAAGTTGTTGCTTGGCTTTAACTTCATCAGTTAATATTTCCTTTGTTATTTTGCTTGCTGGCTCCCAATAGGATATTAATTCAAACCCATGTTTATTCAATTTTAAATAATTGCCAGAAGGAAACTTGTAAACATTCTTATAAATAGTATGTGGCTCGGGAATAAATCCTAGATGGAAAAAATAGGGAATTGCATTCTCATTTAATTCCAAATGAATAACATCTCTAATTGCTTTTAAGGCCTTTAGTTCTGAGGCAAAAAAGAAATCTTTATCATCCCAATAAAAGTAAATTGGTTTAATCCCTAAACGATCTCTAAACAAATAAAGTGCATCATTATCCTTATCATAAATAGCAATTGCAAACATGCCGTTAAGCATATTTACAATATTTTCTCGCCATAGCGAAAATGCTTCTAATAGTATTTCAGTATCAGAACTTGTTTTAAACTTTACATCTGGCCTGAATTTTTTGATTTCAATTTCAATTTCTTTAAAATTATAAACTTCGCCATTGTAAACAATTACAAATCTGTTGTTGGCGCTAACCATGGGTTGATTAGCCGATTCGGATAAATCGATGATGCTTAATCTGCGATGTCCTAAACCTACTGACCCTTCAGTATATAAACCACCGGCATCAGGTCCTCTGTGCGTCAAACT
Source organism: Chitinophaga pinensis (assembly GCA_945872355.1). Lineage (GTDB taxonomy): Bacteria > Bacteroidota > Bacteroidia > UBA4408 > UBA4408 > CAIKXD01. The sequence goes on along the minus strand of CAMBZU010000064.1, from coordinate 6,482 downwards.
TGTGTTTGCAATTTCAAGATGTGAGCTCTTAAATTTTCCTGAAGGTGAAAAGTAGCCGGTGATTCCACACATAAATTATTGCTTTAAAGAAATTATTTGATTAGAAAGTTTTTGTGCCATACTTTCACATGCCTGATCCAACAATTCAAAAACCAATTGAAAACCAGCTTCATCGCCAAAGAATGGGTCGGGCACATTGATGTGGCTTGTAATTGATGACTCATTTAAAATTAATTTCACTTTTTCTTGATCTTCTTTGTTTTTAGCTAAGCTTAATATATCCTTTTTATTTTGCTCGTCCATCACAAAGATAATATCGAATTCATTAAAATCGTTTTCCTTAAATTGACGTGCTTTAAGATGACTTATATCAATTCCATTTTTAGATGCATTTTTTACACTTCGTTGATCTGGATTTTCACCAATATGATAATTGGATGTACCCGCTGAATCTAATTTTATATTGAGTTTATATTTTTCCAGCTTGGATCTCATTACACCTTCGGCCACAGGAGAACGGCAAATATTACCTAAACAAACCATTAAAATACTTTTTATCTCTTGCATAAATTAATTGTTTTCAGTGTGCTCATCAATTTCAGTAACACCTCCAGAAATAATAAATTTCATAAACTCGGTTGATGGTACATTTACCATTTTTACATTTTCTTCGGGAACAATAAATAAATCGCCAGATAAACTATAACTTAAAGGAAAATACACAGCTACTTTATTGCCCGTTATTCCTAAATCTTTTAATGAACTTTGTGTAATAAATCCTAACTTTTCCATTAAAGGATTTTCACTTACCTTTACAACTACAGGCTTGTTAAATTTTTTCTTTTGCCCCACAAATGCCGACAATAAGTCTTTTACAGAAGTATATACTATTTTTAAGAAAGGTGTCTTTTCAATGAGATGCTCAATTCTTTTAAATAATGGATAAAAAAAGATGGAAGAACCAACCGCGCCAACAATAATTAATATGGCAACACCACCAATTAATCCAAGCAATGGATCAATCATTGGATGTATCGAAATCCCTAAAGCGTCAACTAAACCTCCAACCAATTTGGTAATGTATACAATAACATAAAATGTAATAGCCACAGGCACTGTAAACAATATTCCTTGAAGGAGATATCTTATTAGTTTATTCATTTAATCAATAATATTATAATTTTTTTATGTTCTTCTTTAGCTTCTAAATCGACTAAAATAAATCCAAGTATACATATTCTTGTTATTTAATGATGTAAAAATAATAAAATAAAGCAGTTATTATTTATTTGCAATTTTGAACGCAAACGGAATTTCCAGATAAATTTTTACAGGCTTTTTCTTATGCATTACAAAACCAAATTGTTTTTTTTCTTTGATTGTTCTTATGAGTGTTTCTTCAAATCCCCATTCATGCTTTGTTAAAGGATAAACATTGGTTATACTGCCATTGGCATCGATAATTAAACTCACTTTTATTTTGGCTTGAATTCCTTTTTTGAGTGCATTTTTAGGGTATATTACATTTTGCTCAAGATAGCTATAAAATTGTTTCACTCTTGCATTAAAGTCGTCTTGGTGCTGAAAGTAATTGTAAATAGTGTCTGACTCTAAAACACAATAATCTGCTATTAAAACTTTCCTGAGTAGTGTTATGGTTCTTTTTTTTCCAAATTTTTCATCAAAAAAAGTGTGATTTATTGTGGTATTGGTTAATATATTTTTTCCAGTTTGGTCAAACAATTGAAGCACAGTATCAATATTATTGAGTTTTTCCGTAATCATTAAAACAGATTTATTATAATAAAAAACAGTATCTCTACTTTGTGCAAATCCACATAAAAAAGTGAATGTAAATAAAAAGATGCATAGCAGTTTCATATCAAAAAACTCAAGCTTTTAAGGCCTTAAAATTAACTTTTTCATTCATCCAAACAATGATGATGAAGCTAAAAAACAGTGCTGTATTTATCATTAATTTGATACTGAGATTAAAACCTACAAATAATTTAGAGGACAGATATATGGCAATAGCGCATAAGATGTATCCTATTATTTTTTTTAAATCATAATTGATGGGAAAGTGCTTTTGGCCCTGATAATAACTCAATAACATCATAGAAGCATAACAAATAAGTGTGGTACAGGCTGCACCATAATATCCTAACTTTGGAATGAGCAATGCATTAAAAACGATAGTTAATACTGCGCCAAATATGCTAATTGCGGCACCATAACCAGTTTTATTGGTGAGTTTATACCAAACAGTGAGATTAAAATAAATACCTAAAAACCAGTTTGCTAGTAATAAAATAGGTACAATTGGTAAGCCTGCCCAATAATTTTTTCCTACAAAAAACTTTACAATATCAATGTACAAAAGTGTAACTAAAAATATGGCTGCACAGGCTATTACAAAATATTTCATAACATCAGCATATACTTGATTTTCGCCTTTATTCTTTGAATGACTGAAAAAAAATGGCTCTGCAGCATATCTAAAAGTTTGAATAAAAATGGTCATAATAATGCTTATCTTGTAGCAAGCACCATAAATACCCGTTTCTGCCATTACATTGCTTCCAACGGGTAATAAATACTTAAGCATTATTCTATCGGCAGTTTCATTAACCATTCCTGCCAAGCCAACCACCAATAAAGGCAAAGCATAGCGTAAAAGTTCATTCCAAAGTTTTTTATCGAAATCGAATTTAATTTTAAATTGAGGCAATAAAAGCAGCACAGTAATAATACTTGCCACTAGGTTTGAAATAAAAATATATCCAACACCTATTTCTGGATGATAAAAATTATTTACAAAATTTGGATTTGCTTTCTGCCAAATAGGGCAAAGCAATATAAAAAATAGATTTAGCGCTATATTTACAAAGATATTTACCAGCCTAATAGCAGCAAATTTGAATGCTTTATTTTCTGACCGAAGTTTAGCAAATGGAATTGCTATGATTGCATCAATTGCAATAATCAGCATAAAGCACAAAATATACCAAGCATGGTTCTCATAGTTGAGCCATTGTGCAATGTTATCTAAGAAAATAAAACCAAAAAAGAGAAAAAGTAATGCTGTACTAAGTATTGAAATTAAGCTTGTAGCATACACTTTATTTGTATCGATATTCTCTTTTTGAATATACCTAAAAAAGGCAGTTTCCATGCCATAGGTCATTATAACGGCAAAAAAAGAAACGTAAGAATAGAGTTCTGTTACTACACCATATTCAGCAGGTAAAAAAATATTGGTATACAACGGAATTAACAGGTAATTCAACAAACGCCCAACAATGCTGCTTAAGCCATAAACAGCGGTTTGAGAAGCTAATTTTTTTATTGCGCTCAACTTATATTGAAATTAATACCATGCAAATTAATTGTATTTTATAATATCACTATATAGGCTGCAAATTATTCTGTTAACCATAAATGACTGATAACTATCCTTTATTGAAATTTATATTTTTGGCTTCATTCCAATAAACATCCATTTCTTGTAATGTCATATCAGTAAGCTGTTTTCCAAGGTTCTTAGTTGCTTGTTCAAGATATTGAAAGCGATGTATAAATTTTCGGTTTGTTTTTTCCAAAGCATCTTCGGGATTAATCCCTACAAATCTTGCATAATTGATTAAACTAAATAAAATATCACCAAACTCATCTTCTTTTTTTTCGAAATCAGCATTACTATCCATTTCGGCTTTAAATTCGGCCAATTCTTCATTTACTTTGTCCCAAACTTGCGCAGGTTCATCCCAATCGAAACCAACGGCCCTCACCTTTTCTTGAATGCGCTGTGCTTTAATCATGGCTGGCAAAGAAACGGGCACGCCACCTAATACAGATTTATTGCCTTCCTTCATCTTTAATTTTTCCCAGTTTTCTTTTACTTGTTCTTGATTTTCCACTTGAACCAATTTACCTTCGTTATTGGGATCTCCATAAATATGTGGGTGACGAAATATTAGTTTTTCGCACAAGCTATTGATCACTTCTGTGATATTAAAATCATTGGTTTCTGAACCTATTTTAGCGTAAAATACAATGTGAAGTAAAACATCACCAATTTCTTTTTTAATTTCGTTTTTATCACCTTTCATAATTGCATCGCTCAGTTCATATACCTCTTCAATGGTCAAATGCCTCAAGGTTTCAAATGTTTGCACTTTGTCCCAAGGGCATTTTTCGCGCAAATCATCCATAATTTTCAATAATCTTTCAAAAGCTAATAACTCAGATTTCATCTATTATATTTTAAATTTCGACAAATTTAATGGATTAAAGGGCTCCTCATTCAAAAATCTTAGTCAAAGATAAATTGCAAAAATTTGTTTTGTGTTATTAGATTCTTAACTTTGTATTTAACTAATTTTTAACATTCAACTAACAATAACAAAAAAAAATGAAGAAAAATTTACTTTTAGCCCTAGGTGTTGGCTTTTGTTTTTCATCTTTTGCACAAACGCAAGTTGTGCCTAAAAAACAAGATCGCACCAATGCAAAATTGAACAAACAAGACGGTATTAATTTCTCTGGAATTGGACAGCAAAGACCGGCTTGGAATTTTAATCCAGGAAGTGCGAATAGAGCAGTTACAAAAACAGGATTTACTGGCTCAAGAAATGCTTATGGATTAATTGTAACTGAATCTAATTGTTTAACAGCAAATCAACAATTAAATGCTGTATTGTTTACACATCGTATTAGTAATGAATTTCTTTTACCGAATGATAATAGCGGTTATATACAAAATACATTTACAACAAATTTTGGTACAAGTTGGGATTCTTTAATTCAAACCAACGATGGTGTAAATTTATGTCGTTACCCAAGTGGTGCAATTTTTAATCCATCAGGTAACACTGATATTAACAATGCATTTGCAACTGTTACAGGTCCTATAACTTCTGGATCAGGTTGGATTGGGAATTATTTCTCTTATGCTAAATTAGACAGTACCAACATTACACCAGTATATGCTATAGATGGCGCTGCAGGTGTTGTTAATCAAGGATTTGCTCGTATTGGCGCTACTGCAACTGATTTAAATACAGTTGTAACAGGAGGCCTTTATGCAGACCCAAATGGAACTACAGCCTTAGCGCAAGGTTTCAGAGGAGCTTCATTAAATTATGCAACTCCTGCTGCAAATAATACATTTACTTGGTCTATTGATTCAATTAAACCTAGCTTTGTTATAGATGCTACTGGTGCAAATGAAACATATACATCTACACAAACGGCTTGGAATAAAGCAGGAACAATTGGTTATGTTGTATTTACAGGTGTAGAAGCAACTGCTACAGGAAGTGCAGCAGGTTATGCACCTATTGTTTACAAAACCACTGATGCAGGTTTAACTTGGGCTCAATTGCCTTTATTTGATTTTTCTGCTTTACCAGCAATTGCTCCAACATTAAGAAATACTACTGGTGCTGGTGCTCCAAAGGCTTGGTTTAGCCCAAGCAAAGGTTTAGATGTTGCAGTTGATGAAAACGGAAATTTACATATCTTTTCAACCATATTGAGTGGATTTTCAAATGACCCAGACTCTTTAGGTTATACTTATGCTTATGATGTTGCTTCACAGGTAAAAACATTTTACATGTTTGATACTTATACTACAGGTTCTACTTGGGATGCTACTTTAGTAGATTCATTGAACACAGACAATGCATTAGATTTTTCACCATTTACTGACGATACTAATGCACCTTTCGAAATTGATGCAAGATTGCAAATGAGCCGTTCTGATGATGGATCTAAATTGTTTTTCTTCTGGTTAGATTCAAATGCAGATATCAATGAGCAAGTAGAAAACAGCAAGCCAAATATCTTTGGAAAAGGTTATGATGTTACCAATCAAAAATGGACATTAACTAAGCAGTTTACTGAAGATAACCAAAATTATTTCATGTACATTTCTAATATTGCTTTACAAACTGGTACAAATTATAAAATACCTGCAACTGTTTCTTTACCTGTTGCTTGGCCAAATGATGTAAACTTAATTAACCCAATGAGACATTATTTTGTTAATGGTTTAGAGTTTGATCAAACTGATTTTGTAAATGTAAGAAACATTGCAAAAGCTGATGGTTTTGAAGTTAGTAGTAATATGCCAAATCCTTTTAACCAACAAACTTCTTTCAATATCAGTTTAACTGAAACTAGCCATGTAACTATTGATGTAATTAATGCATTAGGAACTAGCGTAGCTACTTTAGACAAAGGTAATTTAGTAGCCGGTTCACATAAAATTATGTTAGATGCTACTGATTTAGCTTCAGGCTTATATTTCTACACTGTTAAAGCTGGTAACAATAGTGTTACTAAGAAAATGATGGTGAAAAAATAATAGCATAACACCTTATTAAAAAAACCCGCTAAGCAATGCTTAGCGGGTTTTTTAATGCAATAATTTTTAAGTTTATTTACTTATTATGCGCAGTAAAATTGCTAATTGAATA
>CAMBZU010000063.1 GCA_945872355.1 Chitinophaga pinensis | reverse complement strand
TATTTATTAAATAGCCCAAAGCTATTTAATAAATTTACAATGGTTAATGCCGATATAACAAAATATAGTTCAATAAAATTGGACTATTTGTTTTGTATAATCGGTATTACATTGGTAAATGCCGATCGGAAAAAAGTTTGGGACAAATGAAGTGAAACAAATTTGGTCCATTACTTATTTTACATCGGTATTAGTTGTAAATCAAAAAAAGGTACTAGGTTTTGAATACTTATTTATTTCAAAATTGATTTTAACCTCACCCAATTAAAAAGAATAATACTAATAAATATTGCAGCATAACCAACAATTTGTAAAAGCTCAGTAGCTTCATTAAAAATAAGCGCAGCAACAGCGAAATTTAAAATAGGATTAATATACAGCAGTATACCCATAGTAGAAGAATTGACACCTTTAAGCGCATATAAGTTAAGCCAAAGCGGCAATATTGTGAACATAACGGCCAAAATTAATACTTGAAAATAAAATGGAAATGCATATTGTGTAGAGGTAATAAAATAAGGATAAAAAGGCATTAAACAAATAGCTGAAAAAATAAGCTGTATTGTTAAGATGAAAAATTTTTCTAGTTTGTTGTTGTTACGCTGTGTAATTAAATATAAGGCATATGATAAAGCAACGATTAAACTGTAAATCAAATCTGTAAAATGATTTAAGGCTAAAATAGCACAACTAATAAAGCTAATAAGCACTGCCAGCCATTGTTGTTTAGTAAGCTTTTCTTTTAAAATAAAGTAGGCCAACACAGTGGTAATTATAGGGCAAATTAAATAAGCGTAAGAAGCCGCCTTAATACTTATATTGTTCATTGCATAAATAAAGAAAAACCAATTGAAGGTAAGTAGGGCACCTCCAACAAGTGAATTTACAACAGTATATTTTTTCTCAGCTGGCGAAAGCGCTTTAAATAAATTTAAATTATTTTTTCTTAAGTTAGGGCTCACAAATAAAACAATAATAGCCATTATACTGGCACTAAAAAAAACACGATAAAAAAGAATATCAAGCGAAGGGTAAATATGCATAGGTCTTAATAATAAACTGATAAAACCCCATATAATAAAGGCCGACAAAGCAGCTGCGTAATACTTTTTCACGTTTGCGTAATTTTTGGCCATAAAACTACAATCAAAAATTGTGAATAAAAAAGTTAGTGATATTATATTGTATAGCTTCGCAAATATATTTTTGTAATTTAAGGAGCACTAAAAACTGCATACACTGAAAAACAGGTATTATTTAATATTAATCTTAATAGTTTCTACGCTTTTATTGGCGTGTAGCCCTACTCGTTACGTACCTGAAGGTCAGTTTTTATTGGATAATATGAGCATTAAAACTAAAAATCTTAATTTAGATAAGGATGAAATGCTGGCTATTGTGAAGCAAAAACCAAATAGAAAGATTTTGGGTTTAATTCGATTTCATTTAGGTGTTTACAATTTTTCACATAAAGATACAACGCAAAAGTTAAGAAAATGGTTAGAAAGAACAGTTGGTGAAGCTCCATTGTTATTAGATACTTCGCTTACGCAAAGAACCTCCGACCAATTAAAATTGTATTTATTTAAAAATGGTTATTTTAAAGCACAAGTTATAGATTCAACATTCTACAATAAAAAAAAAGCGAGAGTTAGTTATAAAATTGTGGCCGGCAAGCCTTATTTAATTAATAAAATTTCATACGATATTTATGACACACTGCTTAAACCAATCATTTTACAGGATACTGTTTTAAGTATTATAAAAGCTGGCCAAATTTATTCTGAAAATAATCTTCAAGCTGAAAGACAAAGGATAACTTCTAATTTAAGAAATAAAGGCTACTATCAATTTGTGAATGAATATATTTATTTTGAAGGTGATAGTACTTTAAAATCGAATAAAATAAACATAGAATTAACCATCACTGATCGTTATTTTGCAGAACCTATTATTTCAGATTCAACATTTGTAGAAGCCCACAAAACATTTGTTATTGAGCATATCTATATATATCCAGAATACACACTACAAAAGGATATGCAAATATTTAAAGATACGCTTAAAGTGAACGATAGTGTTTCTATTTGCTATAACAATACACTTAAATATAAAACTTCTACCTTGTTAAAGCCAATACTCTTTGGCAATGGAAAACTTTTTTCTCAAACCAATTTAGACAACACCTACAAGGGCTATAATAGTTTAAAAACATTTAAAACCAGTAATATAGAATTTGTATTTACCCGTGAAGATATGTATAAAGGCTATCTTAATGCTTATGTAAAACTTATCCCACGAAAAAAACAAACCTATTCTATTGCTTCTGAAGGTACCAATAGTTCAGGAAATTTGGGTGTTTCGGGTTCATTAATTTATCAAAACAGAAATGTATTTAATGGCGCAGAAATATTTGAGATTAAATTAAAAGGTGGTTTAGAAGTGCAACAATTGGCCATTGATGTTGCTACCCAAGCCAATAATGTTATTCCTATTAAAACCTTCAATACCATTGAAATTGGACCTGAATTTTCAATTACCACACCAAGATCTATCTTTCCATTTTTTCCAAAAGGAACATCGCCAAGAAGCACTTTTACAGCCTCAACAAATTACCAAAAAAGACCAGATTATAGCAGAATTGTTGTTACTACTGCCTATAGTATAAATGTAAAACTTAATAATTTTGTTCAACTATTTTGGACACCAATTGATGTAAATTATTTATGGATTAATAAAAGTGCTGCATTTCAGGCCAGTTTAGATAGAATTAATGACATCTTAATTAAGCAGAGTTACTATAATTTATTGATTTCTTCGGTTGGTTTAAAGAGCAGTATTATTTATAGTAATCAAGAACTAAAGGCCAGAAAAAATCATACCTATATTAGATTTAGTTTTGAACCAAGTGGCAATTTAATTAGTGCCTACAATAAATTGGCAGGGAAGCAAAAAACAGTTTTTCTTAATGATAATAATGACTCAATATATGCTTACCGCGTTTTTAATTTAGCTTATTCTCAGTTTGTAAGAACAGAAATTGATTTTAGAAAGTACTTTGATTTTGGCTTAAAACGTAAATTGGTTTTAAGGGCTGTTGTTGGCACCGGGGTATCTTATGGAAACTCTCAAGCTTTGCCATTTGTTAGAAGTTTCTTTGCTGGTGGTACAAATGATATGAGAGCATGGGTAGCAAGAACCCTCGGCCCTGGTACTTTTCCAAGAGATGATGAAAATTCATTTGAACAAATTGGTGATATTAAAGTGATGAGCAATATTGAGTATCGTTACAATGTTTTTAAAGCTTTAAATGCTGCATTTTTTATTGATTTTGGTAATATATGGATGATAAAACCTGATGAGCAAACCAACAGAATTGGCGGTCAATTTAAGTTCAATAAATTTTATAAACAGTTTGCTTATGGCGCTGGAGCCGGCTTGCGTTATGATTTTAGCTTCTTTATTATTCGTTTAGATTTAGCTATTCCTATTCAAGATCCTGGAATTGTTGGCAGTGATAAGTTGTTTATTAAAACAGCTAAAATTGATGACATAAGACCAAATATCGGTATCAACTATCCTTTTTAATCTTTATGTTTTTTATAAAAAGGGCCTAAGAACTTAACGTTTGTGTTGGATAACCATTTGTCATCATAATAAAAATAGTGCAGCATTTTGGTGTTTATTGATGATAAATTCAGTTGTAATATTTTGACTTTAAATAATACAGGTGATCGTATCTTTTATTCAAAATTGTAATGAATAAAAAAATAGATTTTATATTGAATGAAGTGTCCCTAAATTTATTTTTAGCTGATTATTAAACCCAAATTAATCAATAGGAGATTTAAAAAATCGAACTACTTGATTTAGTTGGGTTAATCCCGATAAAGAAAATGTTATCAGATTTGTAAAAATCTGATTTACAATTTCTTTATCGTTTACGCATTTCTAATGCGTAAGCTGGGTTAAATCTGGTATTTCGTAAAAATTAAGCGTTTCGTGTATTTTATACCGATTACACTTTCAATTTAGTCCAATTGCGGCCAAGCCTTATTGTACTTGTTTCAAGTAGTATCGGCATTAACCATTGCATATTTATTTTTTAGCTGGACTAAAAAATAAATGCAATTGGTATTATATATTAACATATCTATGTTTAAAATTAGCATTTATAAAAGGTACATTGGTTTAAATAACATATAGTTTTGATGAGGTAAGGAGTGGTTGCTCAATTTGTAAAATTCAGTATTCCTTAATGCGCACAAATAGGTAGTAAAAATCAATACATAAAAGCATGCTACGATACATTATTATTTTATTAAATGTTGCCTTATTAGCAGGTGTAAGAGGGTTTTATGAAAGCAGCAGTAAAACTAAAATCACCCAGTATGTTCCAAATTCAGCTTATACTGGCAATGAGTTTATCGAAGAAATTATTATCACTAAACCATCAACAGTTAATACTTTTGCAAAGTTTGAACAACAGCTTCCAAAAGGCTTTGTGGCAGTTGGCTTAGAAATTAAAGGTGGTGTGTTAAGCCAAGATGAAAATAATTTGCTTAAAATAGTTTGGTATAAAATATCAGACCTTGATCAGTTTACTATAAAACTTAGAATTTTGGTTGACCATGAAACAAGCCTTAAAGAATACACCCTCACCAGTCGTTTTGCCTATTTAGAAAATAATACGCGCCACACAATAAATTCATCAACATCAAAAATAACCATAGAAAAAGGTGCAGAAAAACAACTTGATGAAAGTGAAAAAGAACTTACTGTAATTGCTGATACTACCTTGCACAAAGCAATGACTGAAAATATTGATAAAATGCTGCGCGAAGCAGGTGTTGCTTGTACACAAGTTTCGGAAATGTTGAGTAAAAATGAAGCTAAAATTGACATTAGAGTGATTAAAAATAGTATTACTGGCTTTGCCAAAATTGAAGAACCAATTTGCGAGGGAGCCACAGCCGTAAATATTGAAAGTGGGGGAGCTGTATTTTCTTTTATAGATGGAAAAGTAAAGTACGTTTGGACAGATTTACCAGCCGGGCAGAAAGTTACAGTAAGTTATAAGTTGATTAGAAAAAAAGAAGCAGCTTGGTTAAACAGGTGCACCGTTGCAGGCGATTTTTCTTATTTAGAAGGAGAAAAAAGTTTACGTTGTAATTTTAATGCTATTACTGTTGATTTTGAAAAAGGAATTACAGTACCAAATCTTCCATTGCCTGCTGATTCAGAGCAACAAAAAACTGTTGAAGAAAATAATGCCAACAAAACAGTGCAAAATAAAATTGATGCAGTGGCAGATGAAAATTCAAAGATAGCTACGCCAACACAGCCAACTACAGCTATAGAAACTACATTAAAAGCAAATAAGGTTGAAGAATCGAAAGTTCAAACGGAGCAAATACAAAGCAATAAAATAGCAGCAATTAAAGAAGAAATAATTGCAAAACAAGCAACCAAAGTTGTGGTTCAAAAGCAAGCAATTGAGTCAGCAGTGCCCATCGCTAAAACCAATGATAGTGAAGTTTCAACTGCAGGAATTATGTTTAGAGTGCAAGTTTGTGCAACACATCGTAGTGCCGATGCTAACTTTGTAAAATCCAATTATAAACTTGCCGAAGATGTTAAACAAGAAATGCATGAAGGTTGGTTTAAGTATACTATTGGTGGTTTTGGTCAATATATTGAAGCCAGAAACAAAAGAGAAGATTTAGCGCAAAATAATATACCTGGCCCCTTTGTTGCAGCCTACAATAATGGAAACAGAATCACAGTACAAGAAGCATTAATGATTACCAAGCAACAATGGTTGAAATAATAAGCTTCAATGGTGAAATTTGGGTTAAACCCAATCAACAAAAACATAAAAAAAGGTGCAAATCAACACATTGATTTGCACCTTTTTTTATACAACAATTAAAATTGCTGAAATTGATTAGCAATTATTTTTTTCTGTTAACTTTAAATCCTTTGTCAATCATTAAGGCATCAGTATTTGGATCATGACCTCTGAAATTCCTGTAGGCTGTGGCTTCATCAACAGTGCCACCAACACTAAAAATATGGTCATATAATCTTTTAGCCACCTCTTTATCATACGGACCTTTTGCTTCTGTGAATGCAGCAAACGCATCTGCACTTAATACATCGCTCCAGCAATAGCTGTAGTAGCCTGCTGAATAACCATCACTTGAGAAAATATGACCAAAAGCAGGCATACGATGTCTCATCACCATTTCTTTTGGCATATTTAAGGCTGCTAAAGTTTCTTTTTCAAAAGTTTTAGGATCTATTTTAGTGCTTCCGGCAAGATGTAATTTCATATCTACTAAAGCGCTAGAAAGTGCTTCAACAGTACTAAATCCTGTATTGAATTTTGCAGCATTGTTAATTTTATTAATAAGCGCTTGCGGAATTGCTTGGCCTGTTTTGTAATGTAAAGCAAATTTATTTAATACTTCGGGTGTCGATAGCCATCTTTCCATTACTTGAGAAGGAAATTCAACGTAATCAGTTACTGTATTTGTTCCCGATAATATAGGATAAGTTACATTTGAGTTTAAGCCATGTAATGCATGTCCAAACTCATGAAACATGGTACTTGCATCATCCCATGAAATGAGCACTGGTTCACCTTCCTTACCTTTAATAAAATTACAATTGTTTGATACGATTGTTGTAATGTCTCCATTCAGTTTTTCTTGTTCTCTGTAAGCTACCATCCAGGCACCAGAGCGCTTTCCATCACGCGCATAAGGATCAAAATACCATAATCCAACTTGCTTGCCAGTGGTTTTGTTTGATACTTTATATACACGAACATCTTCATGAAAAACAGGTACATCTGTAATTTGATTGAAGGTTAAATTAAACAGTTCGCCAGCTACATAAAATATAGCTTCTCTAATTTTTTCTAATTGTAGATATTGTTTCACTTCATTCTCATCAATATCGTATTTTGCTTTTCTTACCTTCTCTGCGTAGTAGCGGTAATCCCATGCTTCAATTTTAATTTTAGCGCCTTCTTTATCAGCCAAAGCTTGCATATCTTTAACTTCTTCGTGCACCCTTTCTACTGCTGGCGCCCAAACAGCTTCTAATAATTCCATAGCATTTTCTGGTGTTTTGGCCATTTTATCAGATAAGCGCCAATGTGCATGTGTTGGGTAGCCTAACAGTTTTGCTCGCGCTGCTCTTAATTGTAAAATTTGAGGAATCAATTCATTGTTGTCGTTAGCATCACCATTATCGCCTCTGCTGATAAACATTTTAAATGCTTTTTCGCGCAAAATTCTATCGCTTGCACCTGTTAAAAATGGTTCAATTGAGGAGCGCGTGTTAGAAATTATCCAACTGCCTTTTTTACCTTTCTTTTCAGCGGCATTGGCCATGGCTGTTTTAAAATCTTCGGTTAATCCATCTAATTGTTTTACATCAGTAACTTCAATAAATTTATCACTTTCATCAGCCAACTGATGTTGGTTGAATTTGGTAAATAAACTCGCTAGCTTTTGATTTATTTCAGCTACGCTAGCTTTACTTTTATCATCTAGCTTAGCACCTGCTAAAACAAAATTAGTGTAATATTTATAACATAAACGCTGCTGCTCAGGCGTAAGTTTTTCCTTTTCAGGAGCATTGTAAACAGCTTCAATACGTTTAAAAAGCTCAGTATTTTGGCTAATAGAATCTCCAAATCCAGCAATACGTGGCTCTAAAATCTCTTGAATTGAATCAAGTGCAGGTGAACCCATGCTCGATTGCCAAACATAGTAAATAGCTTCAACTCTTTTTCTGGTGGTACCCGTTTTTTCGAGCGCTTCAATGGTATTTGCAAAGGTGGCCGCCTCTTTATTTGAAGTAATTAAATTAATTTCTGCTCTCTGCTCAGCAATTGCTTGCTCCTCGGCGGGTATAAAATCTTCTATTTTTACTTTGTCGAATGGAGGAATACCATTATAGCGGTTTTCCCAATGCTGTAATAACGGATTTTCACTACTGCTTTCAGTTGTTACTGCTTTTTCTTCTTTTTTCGAATTACAAGCTAAAGCAAATAAGCCTAATGATATTAAGCTTAAACAATAAATGGGTTTGGATAATAAGGTTGATTTTCGCATTTGATTTTAAAAATTTAGGATGCGAATTTAATTAAAATGTTGACTATAAGATTACATTTTGTTCATTCTAATGATCCTTTAAAGCCAAATTAGGCAATACAGATGATGATGCAATAAGATTTCCATCCTATCAAACGTTCGAAAAACTGCTTGCCATATAATTAAAGAGGAAGTAAAAAAACAAGATGGTAATATACTTTCACAAAAGCCATATTAAACCCAAATTAATCAATAGGAGATTTAAAAAATCGAACTACTTGATTTAGTTGGGTTAATCCCGATAAAGAAAATGTTATCAGATTTGTAAAAATCTGATTTACAATTTCTTTATCGTTTACGCATTTCTAATGCGTAATCTGGGTATAACATACTTGTGCTAAATAATTCCCATTTTATTCATTAAAAAGCTAGCACTTTTATTTTTACAAATACCTTCGCGCAAGCTGTAATCAAATACCAATTCATCATCGATGATTTCTACTTCAAAACAATTGTTTGATAGATTTTTTGGATAGGATGAAGTGATGTTACAAACCTCTAAATCATGCGTAGCAATGGCGCCAATTGCTTTTTTTTGTACCATTTTTTCAACAACTTTAACTGTTCCTAATCTTTTATCATCTGAATTTGTGCCTTTCAATATTTCATCTAGTAAAACAAAACAAACTTGTTTATCTAATTCATCCATTAATTGTTTTAGTCTTTTTACTTCTGCAAAAAAGTAGGACTCGCTATCTGTTAATGAATCACTCATGCGCATAGAAACTATGACAGGTAGTGGGTGAATTTCTGCATTGCTTGCACATACGGGTGCGCCGGTGTTTGCTAATACCATATTTATGCCTAATGTGCGCAAAAATGTGCTTTTACCCGACATATTTGAACCAGTTAAAATTATAAATTGGCCTTCCTTAAAAGCAACATCATTACAAATTCTTTTTTTAGATGGGATTAAGGGATGTCCGCAATGCTTTAAATTAATATTGAATTGATTGTTAATTGCAGGAAACACAAAGTCTGGATTGTTAAAACTAAAATTAGCGATAGCATTCAGCGCATCAAATTCTCCAAAAATGTGCATATATTTCTCTACCAACATAGCATTGTTTTTTTTCCAAAGGAGCAAGTTTTTATACACGCCTAAATGATAGAGCAATGCGCCATTAAAAAATACAGCGCCAACAGGGTTTTCTATGCTACTTAGGTTGTTGAAAAGTTGAGATAGTTTTTCAAATGCTACATGCGCATTGGCCTTTGTTGAGGTGATTTCACTTTTTAGTTCAACCAAATACGCCGCTTGCATTTCTTCTTTTAAAATCAATTCAAACAGCAATGCATATTGTTTAATGCTTTCATGTATTTTATCGGCTTCAATCAGTTCCTTTTTAATTTTTTTAAACTGATAAGCAAATACACTTAGGTTGATTAAAAAACAACTATTTGCCAAATAATTGTAGCCTACATTGCCAGTATAATAAGCAAGGCCAATCATACTAAAAAATAAAATGGGCATTATTATACGCAGCATAGTTAAAAATACGCTCGGCATTATTATGTTTTGTTTCGACCAGCTCAATAAGTTGTGATAAGCTTTTTGATCAAGGTTGGCCAAATTTGCAGTGGCCGTCATTAATTGGCGAAATTCAATTTTCTGCGAAAGTTCTTTTATGGCTTCCTGATGTAAATGTATTTTACTCGAATCAATGGCATTGGTAAGCTTAAATGCCAAAGTTCTTGTCCCCATTGGGCTTGCGGTTCTGTTGATATGATGAAACAATGATTTTGGACCAAAAATATCTAGATCAAAGGCATACAAATGGTTGGTATCAATAAATTCTTTACCATCATAAAACGGAATGGAAGTTTGATTTAAATAAGCAATTTCGCTTTCATTTATTTCTATTAGTTTTTTATGAAGGTTTCGCGTGTACTTTATTTTTTGATGCCAAGTAAGCAAAACTATAAATACTATAAAAAGGATAACTGAAATTAATAGATAATAAGTTTGAGTTGTATTTATAAACTGTACAACTGAAACTATGATAGATAGCGCCAACAGCAATCTAACTGCAGCAATAAGGCTAAATTTCTTTTTATAATTTAGGTAAATGCGCTCATGTTTATTTTTTAAACTGTTGTAAAATTGCATATTTTGAATTTAAAAATCAAACAAAGTTAACTTGCTT
Organism: Chitinophaga pinensis; assembly: GCA_945872355.1. GTDB lineage: Bacteria > Bacteroidota > Bacteroidia > UBA4408 > UBA4408 > CAIKXD01. Next base: position 12,389 of record CAMBZU010000063.1, on the reverse strand, counting down.
TCCTTCAATATAAAAATACCTTTATAAAATTGTTTTATTGATGTTAACCCAAATTAATCAATAGGAGATTTAAAAAATCGAACTACTTGATTTAGTTGGGTTAATCCCGATATAGAAAATGTTATCAGATTTGTAAAAATCTGATTTACAATTTCTTTATCGATTACGCATTTCTAATGCGTAATTTGGGTTAAAATATAACTACCCTAGAATTTGCGTAATAAGTGCAACTATAAAAAGGATCCACTTTAGCTGTAAAGATGCAAATTTTAACGAAAAAACAAACTATTAACCTCAAATTAACTTGTGTTTGATACAAAATATGCAAGTTTGCAAAAAAAATTACCTTATGTATCACGTCTGCATTTTTACTGATTCTAAAAACGAAAAATTCATTATTATTGGAGGGTTTAGTGAAGCTGAGGTTAAAAAAAACCTTAGTCAAATTAGCAGCAGCAAGCACTCAAATAATAATTTCAACAAATTAGTCATCTTCAAATCATTTTTGATGGATCAAGAAGGCGAGACTTATTTTAATTATATCTCAAAGTTTGAACAAAAAGATTTATTGAAGTTGGTAATTTCCGAGAATATTACCTTTTCTGACCAATCAAAACACCTTATCAAGGAATAATCTGGAATTATTTTTTTGTTTTTAGCCTGCATTTCAGCATTCAGGAATAAAGAATATGACTAAAATTGATGTTTTCTTTATAAAAATCACATTTTTTTATTGTAAAGAACTTATTTATCTTGTTTTTTTTAATGAGTTAATATTCAATTTGGTAAAATTTAATTGTTATTCTATATTTGCGGTCCTTAAAAAAATTAATAATAAATAAATTAATAAATTCAGCTTTGCTGAAAACCAAGTAACAGATAGATTAATAACAAATAATTATGCAGAATAAAGGAGCCATTAGATTTTTTGCAATTGCATTAGCGGTTGTATGTATTTTTCAGTTGTCGTTTACGCTAATAACTAACAACATAGAAGGTAATGCCAGCGATTATGCTACTGCAAGAGTGGCAAAAAACAAAACAGAAGGATTAAACAAGGATTCTTTGTTTGAAGTATATAATAAACGTTATATAGATTCAATTTCGGCTATTCCGGTTTATAATATTTTATTAAAAAACTATACTTATCGTGAATGTAAAGAAAAAGAACTGAACTTAGGTTTAGATTTACGTGGTGGAATGAACGTTATTCTTGAAGTATCGGTAGTTGATATCGTGCGCTCAATGAGCAATTTTAGTACAGACAGTACTTTTAATCGTGCCATAAACAATGCATTAAAGGCGCAAACAAATAGCCAAGAAGATTTCGTTACTTTGTTTGCTAAAGAGTACAAAAAAGCAGATCCAAACGCTAAATTAGCAGCAATATTCAGTACCTTAGAGTTAAAAGACAAGGTAAAGTTTGAAAGCAACAACGAGCAAGTTATTGAAGTAATTAGAAAAGAAGCTGAAGATGCAGTGGATCGTTCATTCAACATCTTAAGAACACGTATCGATAAATTCGGTGTTACACAACCAAACATTCAAAAATTAGATATTTCAGGTAGAATATTGATTGAATTACCAGGTGTAAAGGACAAAGAGCGTGTACGTAAATTACTTCAAGGAACTGCAAATCTTGAGTTCTGGGAAACGTATGACAACAAAGAAATTGCATCTAAGTTAATTGATGCAGATAAAAAATTAGCTATTTTGTTAGGCTTAAACAAAGAGCAAGATACAACTAAAGTAAATGCTATTGATACTGCAGCTGTGGCTTCAACAGCAGTAAAAAGCGACACAACAAGCGCTGAAAATGGTTCATTGTTAGACGCAGCAAAGAAGGATTCTTCAGCCAATAAATTAGCTGCAAGTGATTCAATTAACAAAAAAACAGCAAGCCCTTTATTTGAGTTATTACAACCAATGTTAAATAGAACTAAAGATGGTTATTTCCCTTCTGATGGTCCTGCAATTGGTATTGCTGCAGTTAAAGACACAGCAAAAATTATGTCTTTATTGAAGAAGTCACAAATAAAAGCAATGTTCCCGCGTGATTTACGTATGCTTTGGACTGTAAAAGCATATGATGCTGATGGTAAATTTTTACAATTAATTGCAATCAAAGCTAAAGGTCGTGAAGGTCGTGCGCCATTAGCAGGTAATGTAATTACTGATGCCAGTGGTGACTTTGCGCAAAATAGCTCTAAAGCTGAGGTAAGCATGACAATGAATGCTGAAGGTGCAGAAACATGGAGAAGATTAACCAAAGAAAATATTGGAAAAAGTATTGCCATTGTATTAGATGATTTTGTTTATTCCTTCCCAACAGTGCAAGGAGAAATAGGAGGAGGTCGTTCATCAATCACCGGTAATTTTGATATCACTGAAGCAAAAGATTTAGCTAATATTTTAAAGGCAGGTAAAATGCCAGCAAGAGCTAAAATTGTGCAAGAAGACGTTGTAGGTCCTTCATTAGGTCAAGAGGCAATCAACGCTGGTTTACTTTCTTTTGTTATTGCGTTATTGGTTGTGTTAGCATTCATGGCTTTCTATTATAATCAAGCAGGCTGGGTGGCCGATGTGGCTTTATTTGCCAATGTATTCTTCTTAATGGGGGTGCTTTCCTCTTTAGGTGCAGTGTTAACATTGCCAGGTATTGCTGGTATTGTGCTAACAATAGGTTTATCAGTTGATGCCAATATCTTAATTTTTGAGCGCGTGCGTGAAGAATTACATAGCGGAAGTTCAATTAAAAATGCAGTAAAAGAAGGATATAGAAATGCAATGTCTTCTATTATAGATTCAAACGTTACTACTTTGATTTTAGGAGTTATCCTATATATTTTCGGAAATGGTCCTATTCAAGGTTTTGCTACAACCTTAATCATTGGTATCTTAACATCATTGTTCTCTGCAATTTTTATCTCAAGATTAATTTTTGATAGCATGTTAGAGAAAAACAAAGTTGTTTCTTTCAGTACAAAATTGACAGAGAATGCTTTCAAAAACATCAACATCAACTTTGTTGGAAACAGAAAAAAATATTACGCTTTATCTGCTGTGATCATCACAATGGGAGTTATTTTCTTCATGAAGAGTGGTTTAAACTTTGGTGTGGATTTTAAAGGTGGAAGAAGTTATATTGTTCGTTTCGAAAAAGATATGACCACTACCGAAGTGCGTGAGGCTTTAGCACTAAGTTTTGGTTCGGCGCCTGAAGTGAAAACTTTTGGTAAAAGCAACCAGCTTAAAATTACAACTGCATATAATATTGAAAGCACAGCCGACAACGCTGATGAAGAAGTTGAAAATAAATTGGAAGAAGGTTTGAGTAAGATCAAAGGAATTTCGGCCCATCAAGTAATGAGTTCTCAAAAAGTGGGTGAAAATATTTCCGATGATATTAAACAATCATCTATTTGGGCCATTTTAATTTCATGTATATTAATGTTTTTGTATATTTTTATTCGTTTCCAAAGATGGCAGTTTGGTTTAGGAGCAGTTGTTGCATTGGTGCATGACGTGCTAATTGTACTTTCTTTTTACGCCATATTTAATGGTGTGCTTCCATTCTCTTTAGAAATTGATCAACATTTTATAGCAGCAATCTTAACTGTAATGGGATATTCAATGACTGATACAGTGGTGGTATTTGACCGTATTAGAGAATACCTAAACATGAATAATAAAGTTATATTGGTTGGTGAAGAAAGAAAAAGAGTAATTAACTCGGCTTTAAATTCTACACTAAGTAGAACCATCAATACGTCATTAACCATCTTCTTTGTATTGTTAGCCATTTTTATTTTTGGTGGCGAGGTTATTAGAGGATTCTCTTTTGCATTGTTGATTGGTATTGTAATTGGTACTTATTCATCAATATGCATTGCTACACCAATTGTAATTGACTTTGATAGAAAAGGTGATGCAGCGCCTAAGGCTGTTGCATAAATAGTATATAAATTTGAAAAAAGCCTTCTCCTTAAAAGAAGGCTTTTTTTTTGAAAAGTTAAAAATTTGGTAAATAGTATACAAGACTTTATCTTTGTTTCACTAATATTTATACACTTATGAAAAAAATATTTTCTTTTTTTATTGTTGGATTAACGATAGCTTCTTTAGCTAGTTGTACACAAGAAGAAACGCCAACAAAATTGGCAATGCAAGGAAATTGGGAGCTGGTATCAGCCAAAGATGCTGCAGGTAATGATATTACTTCGCAAATTGCATTTCCTGTAACGGCTGTTCAGTTAACCGATGATAACGGTATGCTGGGTACACAGGGTCCAATGTTTACAAGAGTAGTTTATGGCGATAGCAAATGGATTGAAGTTTCAGCTAAAATTAAACAAGTATTTGATTATGCTAATTTAAGGTTAAACACAGGTGAATTTTTTGTTGGCGAAAATGTTCAAGAAACTTTTACTGTTGAAGCTAAGTTACAAGCAACAGCAGCAGCAGGAGGAGTACTTTCAGATATACTGCAATTGGTAGGGGTGACTACTAGCTTTTTCCAACAAGTTATTTACCATAAATTTACCAATGTAAAAGTTTCTTTTCCAAATAACACTGTCAAAGATGGTTTTTTAACTGGAAATAAGAAAAATGAAGATGCTTATAATACAATGGTGTGGGAGTTTACCGACAATACACAGGCTTTTTATAATTATAAAGATGCCAATGGAAACAGTGTAGTTTGGAATGGTTTTCCTGTCGAAAATTTTAAAAGAGGAACTTATACCTTTCAGAAATTTACCACAGGTTTAAATGATTTTGTGAAATCAAAACAATAGTTTAACTACAATATATTTTGCTTTTTTGGGTATTGGTTATTGAAAGTGTTAGGTTTGCTTGGCACTCACTTACAGCAAATAAATTACGTACCTTTCTTTCTTTGCTTGGTATTACAATTGGTATTTTTTCTATAATAACTGTATTTACAGTAGTAGATTCTTTAGAATCAAATGTAAGAAAGTCGGTAGCTTCTTTAGGCGATAATGTTATTTTTATTCAAAAATGGCCATGGGAATTTGGTGGTGATTACCCTTGGTGGAAATACTTAAATAGACCAGTTCCCACAGTGGAGGAAATGCCAGAAATAATAAAAAGGAGCACCCTGGCTGTAACAGGTGCTTTTGTTGCAAGCACTAATAAAACAGTTAAATATCGCAATAACAATATCGAAAATGTAGATCTTAAATGTGTTTCACATCATTTTGATGCTGTAAAATCATTTGAAATTATTGATGGTCGCTATTTTACTGAACAAGAAAGTGCAAGCGGAAAAAACAAAGCCATTATTGGTTACGACATTGCCATGAATCTTTTTGGAAATATTGCAGGTACAGGGAAGTCGATAAGTTTAATGGGTAAAAAGTTTGAAGTGATTGGCATTTTTCAAAAGGAGGGAAGCAGCGCTATTGGTAATTCCATGGACAATGTTGTGCTTATTCCAATCAATTATGCAAGAAATATTTTGGATTTAAGAAGTGAACTTTTAGACCCAACAATCTATTTAAAAGCTAAACCAGGCATAAGTAATGATGCGTTAATAGATGAAACCACAGGCATTTTGCGCAACGTGCGCAAACTTAAACCCATGGCCGATGCTAATTTTGCACTGAACGAAACAAGCATGCTCACCAAAGGTTTTGATAGTATTTTTATGGTGATAGGCTTGGCAGGTTGGGTTATTGGTGGGTTTTCAATTATTGTAGGCGGTTTTGGTATTGCTAACATTATGTTTGTTTCTGTAAAGGAAAGAACTGCGCTAATCGGTATTCAGAAATCACTCGGGGCAAAAAATATTTTTATTCTCACTCAATTTTTAACCGAAGCAGTAATACTCAGTTTATTAGGCGGTATCATTGGATTGTTATTTGTTTTAGGAGGATTGTATGCCATTAATCATTTTCTAGATTTAGGTATAGTTTTATCCATGTCCAATATCATTTTAGCGCTTACTATCTCAATTTTGATTGGTGTTATTTCAGGTTTTATTCCAAGTTACACAGCTTCTCAGTTAGACCCTGTGGAGGCGATGAGGAGTTGAAGTTTTTTAACTAAAACTTTTCGATTTATATTATTGTAAAATTTGGTTGATCAACGATTCCTACAGCGTAATCTGGGTTTAAAATATTTTTTATTTAAATAGTAATTTAACCAAGCTGTTCCACTGCCTAATAGGGCACCTATAAATACATCTGAAGGATAATGCACACCAATATACATTCTGCTATAGGCAACACCAGATGCCCATAAATAGCTTGGCGCAGCCACATACCATTTTGGATAAGCTAACGTTAATGAAGTAGCCAAATTAAATGCACCAGAGGTATGACCAGAGGGCATAGAAGACGAATTTTCAATAGCTAGTGCAATAATTTGTGGATGCTTTACGTAAGGTCTTTCTCTGTTAATGGTGTATTTTAAACCATAAGTTAGCGCAGCATTGAGCGCAATTCCGGTTGCAATGCATAATCCAGTTTTTATTAAAGTGGTATCTTTTTTAATGAGCCCTGTGGCTATAAATGCTGTTGGATGCAACACCAATGCGGGGTAAACAGAAAAGGACAAACCTTTTTCAAATTTCTCTAATTGTAAGTTTCGAGAAGAAGTGATGGTCTTGAGCCACTTATAATCATTGTTTTGTGCTGAGGCTCGATGAAGCATGCTACATAAAAAAATGAAGGCTATACCAATAGCAACGAATGCTTTTTTTATTTTATTATACCTCGGCAATTGGTATTTTCTCCTATGTTAATGCGGTCGGAAGCACTTAATAAAGCCTTTGATTCGGCCATAAATTTTTTAACTATTTCATTGTTAAGTTGAGACATTTCAAAACAATAATCACTTTCACCTTCTCTTCCCCAAGAGGCTTTATTGATAGTCATTTTTACTTTATTTTTGGTTTCAAAATCTGTTATAAAGGCATCGTATTTTTCTTTTATTTGATAATCAGTGCCTGCTCCTTTACTTATAAATGAAACAGTAAATCGAAATGTTTTTTTATCATCTTGACTTGGTGTAACACTTTTATTTTCTTTGTTTTCAGTTTTCACAGTAGTTGCATTGCTTCCTGATTTTTTACTTCCTGAACAGTTGTATGCGCTCATTGCAATAGGGATTAGCAAACAGAGGTAGATGGATTTCATGATTGTAATAAATTTAATTTATAATTACTCGTTGTCAAATATAGTAATCAATCAGTACATATTTTTTTTGATTTAACAGCTAAAAGCACCCAAGCTGAAATCATAGATAAGCCTCCAAGCGGTGTAATTGGTCCAAGAAACGAAAAGTTAATATGAGTAATTGATTGTGTGCTTAGTAAGTAAACACTAAAGGAAAACAAGCAAATTCCTACCACAATAAAAATTGCAATTAGTTTTATTTCTTTAGCTACGCTTGGTTTGTATAACATGGCAATTATTAAAAGTAATAACGCGTGGTACATTTGGTACCTTACACCTTTATCAAAAGCCTCCAAGGAGGAGGCACTTAACATGGTTTTTAATTGATGAGCTCCAAGTGCGCCGAGTATTACTGCTAAGGCGCCAAATAAAGCTGCAATTAAAATAAGTTTGTGTTTCATTAAATTATAAAAAAAAAAACTTTAGGGTATTATTAAGATCTATTTAAATTATCTTCTGTAGTTATTGATATAACCATTTAAATCACCAATAGACGACTCAAAATCGAAAGCATCATTCACCATGTAATAATTTCCTATATCGAAGGTTCTGCCATAAGCAAACTTAGCAAAATCAAGTCTTGTAGATTCAAAACCAAATACACGAATAATTTCTGATACTTGTCCAGATGTCATACAGCGTTGACCTAAAACCTGTTTAGCAATTTCTAATTTTGTACTTTCAAAAGATTTGCTCATGATAGAGGATTTGATCCCAGCAAAATCTTGTGGACTCATAGGGTAAGGGCATCCTGTTGGGCCATTATATCCTGGCATAATGTATACTGGCTCTTGAACAACAATGGTAGTAGTTGTTGGAGGAGGCGTATTATAAACTGGCGGCGGACTAGTAACTGTTGTAGTGCTATAAGTTGTGGTTGTTTGACTTGTACTTGTTCCCATTCCAGCACCATTGATGTTCATATTTAAGCCAAGACCATTGATTCCTAAATTGATATTTACATTATCATCATAAAGAGGATCATTAAGGGTAGTAGTTGTAGTAGTAGTTGTGGTTGTTGGCACTGTATATGGGTTTGGGTGATAAATCACAACATTTTGATTGGGCACGTTTTGTGGGCTTGGTGGAAGTTGCGCTAGTGGAGTAATACTTAAAATGCGCACTGCCCATTCGCCATTTGATTTTCTTTTGATGTTGAACGTATTTTCTGCGTAAGCTTCTAAAAAAAGATTTTTATCAATTTCGCCCAATGATTTGTCTTCAAAAAGCACTTTCATTTTGTAGTTTGGCGCCATTAAATCGGTAAGTTTAACATTGGTAGCTGGCGCAGTATTTTGAATAACACCGTTTAAAACTATTTGAAATCGCTCGCCATTTTCAGTAAATAAAACAGCATTTGAATTTTGAGCTAATGAAACAGCAGCTATAAGTAAGCTAATGGTTAAAGTAAATATGTTTTTCATATTAAGATAAATTTAGGGATTCTTTTTTTTTTAGATTTTCAAAGATTGTGCCAAGAGTTTTAATTAGGCTTATTAATTAAATAACACGCCATCACAGCTTTTGCAATTAGTTTGAGGGATGTTGGCATCATACTTTGTATTGATTGCTTTAATAAATTCATTAGCTAAAATAGCATAGCCTTTTTGATTAGGATGATAGCCATCTAAACTTAGAAAACCCCCACTAACAAATTCTAGATTAAAATCGGCACCATTCCATTTAATGCCTCCTTTTATTTTTTTAAAAAATTGATTCATATCAGTTACTGCAAAATTGTATTCAGAGGCTTTCTTAATAATTATTTGGTTATAGTTAGCAATAGCATCATCTAATATTTTAACTTCATTTTCAATGAGTGAATATCTATTGTCAATTGCTTTTATCAATAAACCATATTTATAACATTTCATTGAATCTGTGGGCACAGTAATGGTTATGTATTCACCCGCTTTCATTTTTCTGAAGCCACTTACTTCAGCAGGATCTCCTACAATAAATCCATTTTTTCCTACAGTGAATCTAATATGGTTGAATAATTGGTTAGAAGCATAGGTGGTATTTAATGAATCAACTTGTCCTTCATTGAGGTTTGCATTGTCCCAAGGAATGAGTGAGTAAAAAGGAAAATCTCTAAAGTCGGGAATAGTTGCCATTACACCTTTCACACCATTTTTTGCAAAAGTGCCTAAAATGAGGTCTAAATTTTGTTCAAACGATGATGGAGCGGGTATACCTATGTTGGCGCCACCTTTTGATGCATAATTATATATATCATCCATCCCTAACCAGCTTATAATAAAGCTTGGATTTTTTTCTATAGCTTGAGATAAAATGGTTGAAACCCCCGGGTTAACAGCTATTCTATTGTAATATGGATTTTTATTATTCACGCCGTATGCTAATCCTATTGCAGGATTATTGTAATCGCTAAGCGAAATAAAAGGCACCGCAAAATTATTATTTTTATTTTTATCACCAGAGATCAAATAACCTTGAGCAGCAATATCTGAGATAATAGATTTTACTGGAGAAAGAGAAGAAACTCCTTTGCAGTCGGTTTTATAACCAAGTTTGCTTGGTGTTACAAAGCCGCTTTCCCATGGTTTAGCATTTAGTCCAACGCCTTTTCCTTCCATAAGTAAAACCTGATTAAATCGACTTCCATTGGCCAATTCTAATTGATTTGCTATGAGCGCGGCCAAAGCGTTTTCTTGTCCTTTTAAAAAAAGTGCACCATCCTGATAACCTGCCATGTAACTCCCCCCTAAGGCAATAACTTGCGAAAAGTTAGCAGTGCCAGCAGAAGGTTCAAAACCTTTAGGTTCAGGCGTACAAGCAGATAGCCCAAAAAGTAGCATGGTGAAAATTATAACATAGATGCGCATGCTTATAGCTGGATTTAAATGGATTATTTTAATTTAGTTTCCTTGTTGTAAATAGATTCAGGAATATCCTTATCGTTTTTCTTGAAGTAAATTTGACCAAAGTTATACTTGATTTTTTTGTATTCATCACCAACTTCTCCGTTAACTATAATGGTTCTATAGATGATACAATTTGGTCCTTCAATTTCTTCATCAGTTATTCCTTGTGTGTATTTTTTAGCCAATTCAAGTCTGCTGCTTGTTGCATTTTGATCTGCTATAATGGTTTTCTTTTGCAAGTTCTTTTCTCTATCGGCTTTAAAGCGATCTGCTAATGCTAATGAACTTTTTTGTTGTTCAATACGAGTAATTAGTTCTGCTTTAGCTTGCTCTCTTGCTAAGCGCGCTTTCTCAATAAATAATCTTTCTTTTTCTTCAGCCTCTTTCTTTTTACGATTCATTTCATCTAGGTCGGCTTGCTTTTTAGCTGCAATGTCGACTAAACGTTTTTTCTCTGCTTCATCTAATCCCTTTGCATTGTCTAATTTTTGGTTAGCAGTGGTATTGTCGTAATCAAGGGTTAAGGCATCAGTGTATAAATTAATTGCTTGCGAATATTTCTTCTGGCTTACAGCCATATCTCCATCAGCAATAAGCTTTAAAAATTGTGCTTTTTTTCGAGCCAAGATTATAGCATCTAAAACTTTTTGCGCTCCATCAATTTTTGATTGCGCTAAAGTATTATTGATGTTTAATTCAAGCGCTTCTTTGAAAGCAAGAATGGCGTTTTCATAATTTTTTTGTGCTACTAAATTATCACCTTCAAATATTTTATCGTTAAACAATTTAGTTTTAGCAGCTAAATCCATTGCTTTTCTTTTTTCTTCTTCAGCAGTTTTTAATTTTTCGGCTTCAGCAATTTTTGCATTTGCTGCATTGTTATCAATGCCTATGGCTAGTGCTGCATTGTAATTTTCAATAGCCTTGTCAAATTTTTTGATGACTATATTGGCATCGCCATCTTTCAGCAATTTATTAAATTCAGATTTTTTACGTTCAAGTTCAGCAGCGGCGGCAGCTTCGGAGGCTGCTTTTGATTTTGCGTCTGCTTCTGCCAATAAACGTGCTTCTTCATTGGCCTTGGCCTTTTGAGCTTCAGCAATTTTTGTGTTAGCTGAAGCATTATTTATATCTAAACCTAAAGCAGCGTTATAATGATTGATTGCTTCATCAAAACTTTTTATACCTAAGCTTTTATCACCTTCACTGATTTGTTTTTCGAATTCTGTTTTTTTACGAGCAAGTTCAGCAGCGTTGTTTGCTTCTGCTGTTGCCTTAGCTTTGGCATCTGCTTCAGCCAGCAATCTGGCATCTTCGTCATCTTTAGCTTTTTGCGCAGCCGCAATTTTAGCGTTAGCTGTATTATTATCGATATCTAAACTTAAAGCTGAGCCATATTGTGCAATTGCATCAGTATAATTTTTTGAAGCAAGACTTTGATCTCCTTTACTAATTAATTTAGTGAACTCTTCTTTTTTACGGGCAATTTCAGCAGCGTTTGCTTCATCGGCTTTAGCTTTTGTCTTTGCGTCAGCCTCCGCTTTGATGCTGGCTTCTTCATCTGCTTTTGCTTTTTGAGCTGCTTCAATTTTTGCATTCGCCATTGCGTTATCAATATTTAGTCCTAATGCAGCACTATATGAATTGATGGCATTTTCATATTTTTTATTTGACAGGCTCTTATCACCTTCAGCAACAAATTTATCGAAATCTTCTTTTTTTCTTTTTTGTTCGGCGGCATTAGCTTCATCAGCTTGAGCTTTTGCCTTTGCGTCAGCCTCCGCTTTGATGCTGGCTTCTTCATCTGCTTTCGCTTTTTGAGCTACTTCAATTTTTGCATTCGCCATTGCATTATCAAATTCCATTTGCAAAGCTTTACCATAGGCAGCAATGGCATCATCAAATTTTTTGTTACTTAATGCATTGTCACCATTTTTAATTGCGGCTTCAAAATCAGCTTTCTTTTTGGCTTGTTCAGCATTTGCGGCATCTGCATCAGCTTTGGCCTTGGCATCGGCATCTGCTTTTAACCTTGCATCTTCATCAGCTTTTGTTTTATTAACAACTTCTATTTTTGCAGTTGCAGCGGCATCATCATGATGAATGTTGAGTGCGTTATTGTAGGCAGCCAGTGCATCATCGAATTTTTTGTTGGCCAAGGCATTGTCACCATTTTTAATGGCGACTTCGAATTCGGCTTTCTTTTTTGCTTGTTCTACAGCGTTTGCGGCATCTGCATCAGCTTTGGCCTTGGCATCGGCATCTGCTTTTAACCTTGCATCTTCATCAGCTTTTGCTTTAT
>CAMBZU010000062.1 GCA_945872355.1 Chitinophaga pinensis | reverse complement strand
GTAATATTAAAATGCCTTTACCTATTTCTCCAACAATTTCTTGATTTACTTTTACACTTGCCTCAGTAACCCTTTGTAATACAACACGCATAATATTTATTTAAATAATTTGTACTTGCAAAATTACAATAATGTTATTACGAATTACTTCCACCAAAAACGGAATTAAACATATCGCCAAAGCGATTGCCTCGCAATAACATTCCTTTACTTAGTTTTGAATATTCTGATAAAGCATGAAGGGTTAATTCCATTAAAAAATATTGCTCATTTGCTTTTGCATTAGGATGCAAATCCTTTATTACTTTTTTTAATCCCTTTACTTCATCAAGCGCTTTCTGATAGGCTTGGTTGCTCATATCGAAAAACAAATCCACTGAATTGCCCTCCGAAAACCACTCTAAAATTGGCGCATAAGCCTGTTCAACGGGTTCTTTTTTCTTTGTTTTTTCTGGTGAAGGAAAATACTTTGGAAACGTTGTTCTTAAAGCTTTTGCAATTAAATGATTCGCAACAATCCAAGAGCCTTCTTGTTCTCCTTCGTAAACCAATTCTACCTTGCCAGTTATTGCAGGAATAACTCCATTAAAATCAGTAATCCTTATGGTTGTTTTATCATCACCGTTCAAAATACATCTTCGCTCTGCAGCACTCAATAGGTTTTCATAAGCCGAAATGCTTAAACGTGCCGAAACACCACTTTTTGAATCGATATACTCGCTTGCTCTTGCTTCAAATCCTACTTGCTCTAAAAGTTCCGAGGCAATTTCTGGCACCTCAAGCTGTGCTTCTGTTTGATGCCTTTTGGCTTCTTGTTTTGTAATTATCGCTGCCATCTTTACATCTTTTGGATAATGAGTCAAAATCTGACTTCCAATTCTATCCTTCAATGGAGTAACAATAGATCCACGATTGGTATAATCCTCTGGATTGGCTGTAAATACAAACTGTATATCCAATAGCAAGCGCAATTTAAAACCTCTTATCTGAACATCGCCCTCTTGTAAAATATTGAACAATGCTACTTGAATGCGGGCCTGTAAATCGGGCAATTCATTAATTACAAAAATACAACGATTACTGCGCGGAATAATTCCAAAATGTATCACCCTGTCATCTGCATAACTTAATTTTAAATTAGCTGCTTTAATAGGATCTACATCGCCAATTAAATCAGCTACAGAAACATCTGGTGTGGCTAATTTCTCGGCGTATCTATCGCTACGATGTAACCAATTTATAGGCGTGTGATCTCCTTTTTCTGCAATTAAATCCATAGCATATCTTGATATGGGTTGCAGAGGGTCATCGTTAAGTTCTGCACCATCTACTACTGGCACATATTCATCCAATAAATTTATCATTAACCTGGCAATTCTGGTTTTTGCTTGACCCCTTAAACCAAGTAAATTAATATTGTGTTTTGACAATATAGCCCGCTCCAAATCTGGAATTACTGTATCTTCATAACCATAAATACCTTCAAAAACTGTTTCTTTATTTTTTAATTTCTGAATTAAATTAAAACGTAATTCATCTTTAACACTTTTATAATGATAGCCACTTTTCTTTAATTCTCCAAGTGTTTTAATTTTTGGTATTTGCATAATTATTTTAATACAGAGTTTATTTCGTTTTCAAAATAACATTATTAAATTTAAATAGTTGCAAGCTTTCACTATTTATTATTTATAGTGCCAATGTGATTTATAAATTATGCCAATAATTTAAACCCAAATTAATCAATAGGAGATTTTAAAAATCGAACTACTTGATTTAGTTGGGTTAATCCCGATATAGAAAATGTTATCAGATTTGTAAAAATCTGATTTACAATTTCTTTATCGTTTACGCATTTCTAATGCGTAATCTGGGTTAAAATCTTATATTGGTAAATGCCGATCGGAAACAAATTTTGGCCATTACTTATTTCACATCGGTATAACTGTTTAACTTCAATCCTTAATGGAAATAGTTCAATGGATTAATTACAAACATCTTAAATTTACAATCTCTATAAATTAAATTCTTTATGGCAGAAATAAAAAGATTATTACCGCGTATTTAGTTAATACTTAAGGATATTTTTGTCTACTAAATGTTAATACTGAACCGGGATTTACATAATAACTTTTTACTCAAATAAAGTTCCTTTGTCCTTTGTATGAAGCCTTCCAAGATGTTTGTAAGCCAACTCTGTGGCCTCTCTTCCTCTTGGTGTGCGACTCATGTAGCCTTCTTGAATTAAAAAAGGCTCATACACTTCCTCTATCGTTTCGGCCTCTTCACCAACTGCAGTTGAAATTGTAGTTAATCCCACTGGGCCTCCTTTAAATTTATCGATAATCGTACTCAATATTCTTATATCCATTTCATCTAAACCATTCTTATCAACATTCAATGCATTTAAAGCATATTGAGCAATTTCAACATCAATACTTCCATTCCCTTTTATTTGGGCAAAATCTCTCGTTCTTCTTAATAAAGCATTTGCTATACGCGGTGTACCTCTGCTTCTGCGCGCAATCTCATAAGCTGCAACCTCATCAATAGCTACCTTTAAAATTGCTGATGATCTAATAACAATTTGGGTAAGCAATTTCGCATCATAATATTGTAGTCTGGAGTTAATGCCAAATCGAGCTCTTAATGGAGATGTCAATAAACCTGAACGTGTGGTGGCTCCTACCAAGGTAAAAGGATTCAAATTAATTTGCACCGAGCGCGCATTAGGACCAGTATCAATCATAATGTCAATTCGATAATCTTCCATCGCACTATACAAATACTCCTCTACAACAGGGCTTAAACGATGAATTTCATCAATAAACAAAATATCATTTGCTTCTAAGTTTGTTAAAAGTCCTGCTAAATCGCCAGGCTTATCTAATACAGGCCCCGATGTTGTTCTAATATTTACGCCCATATCAAACGCTATGATATTAGCCAGGGTAGTTTTACCCAAACCCGGAGGCCCATGCAAAAGCACATGATCAAGGGCTTCATTTCTTTGCTTTGCAGCTTCAACAAAAATGCGTAAATTCTCAACTACATTTTGTTGACCCATAAAGTCTTCAAACTCTATAGGACGTAAAACCTTTTCAATTTCCTTTTCTGTACTATTTAACTTCTCCGAAGAAGGATCTAAATTTTCATTCATAATTTTAAAAACAATACAAAGTTATCAATTCAAGATGTATAAGTTATAACTTGTTCAGAAATTGAATCAATACTTATATCATTCATGCACTTAAAGTGACCTTTCGGACAGCTTGTTTTGCCTATTTTTGAACAAGGACGACAAGACAAATTTTGCAACTCTGCTATAAAACTATTTTCAGGATGCTCCGGAGCATAAGGATACATGCCAAACTCAGGAACAGTATTGCCCCAAATAGAAATTATTTTTTTGTCAAAAGCTGCAGCAATATGCATCATTCCTGTATCATGAGTAATAACTACTTTTGACTGTTTTACCAAGGAGGCAGATTGAAACAAATTATATTTTCCGCAGGCATTATAAACTTTAAGAGCTAAAGCAGTTTCAATAGTTTGCGCATTAGTAATATCTTCTTTTCCACCAATTAAAACCACTGGCAAGGGCAATGTTTTGCACAATTCAATAATTTTATGATTGGGCATTCTTTTAGTAAAATGTTGTGCGCCTATAACTACAGCTATATATGCATTTGAGCCGTTTTTTAAAATTTCATTTGCATTAACTTCATCTTTTTCGGGGATAAAAAAATCTAAGCCTTTCAAATCATTTACAAGATTAAAATGTGTTGTGGCTTTAAAATATCTATCAACAATATGTACAAATGGCATTTTGTCAATTTTTAATTGAACCAAGAGCCACTTCTTAAAATTTAATTTGGGAAAACTTTTTGAGGGCACTTTTAATGCCCATATAACTTGTTTTGTTCTTAAGTTGTGATGTAAATCTATGATATAATCATAGCCCTCATCTTTTAATTGCGACAATACTTCCGATACATTTTTTTGAAATCCATACACCTTCGTTAAAAAGGGATTTGAATCTAATATTGGTACAAAAGATTGCTTAGTTAGGAAGTGAATTTCAATCTCTTTAACTTGCTCTTTTAAACACCTAATGATAGGAGTAGTTAGCACAATATCACCTATTGAACTAAATCTTAAAATTAAAACCTTAGGCATTGAAATTAAAAATTAGCCTATTTAATTTCCTGACACAACTCAACCAAAACACCATGCGCTGATTTAGGATGTACAAAACAAACCAATTTGTTATCAGCTCCTCTTTTAGGAGTTTCTGAAAGTAGCTGAAAACCTGCCTTTTGCAATCTGTCCATTTCTTCAAAAATATTATCAACAGCAAATGCAATGTGATGAAGGCCCTCCCCTTTTTTATCAATAAATTTCGCAATAGGGCTATTGGCATCTGTTGCAGCAAGAAGTTCTATCTTATTAGGACCACTTTTAAAAAAAGAAGTAACCACTTTTTCACTTTCTACTTCCTCGCTTTTGTATGGAGCTTCGCCTAACAAACTAGTATATAAATTATTTCCTTGTTCAAGGTTTTTAACTGCTATTCCTATGTGTTCAATCTTATTCATGATGCTATTAGATATAAAAAAAGCCCTAATTTAAATAGGGCTTAGTTTGTTGAAGTTAAAACTACTTTTTAGTGAATTTATCCCCCGATTTATTATCGTAATTCATTTGATAACTGCCTTTCTTTAATTCGCTAACATCTATTTCATTTCCTCTTCCTTGCTTAGCAATATTCCCAAATAAATCATATACCTCCCATTTTGTATCGGCAGTAAAATTAATATTTTGATCTTTCCCTTGCGCAAAAGTAACCACTGGGCTCATAGAACGATACTTGATTGCATCAGAAACCTTTGAACCAGTAACATCTATTTGTTTTACACGGATTTTATTTTCACCACTAAACGGGTCGTATTTAACACTGTAAGAGTGCTGGTCTGCTGTTCCTCTTCCTTCTGCCTTTCCTACGGTTACCCATTTGTTCCACCTGTATTGTTCAACAATAAAATCCAACTTACCTGTTTCGTTTTTAGTACTCCAAGCAAACAAACCTTCTTTTGTAACTTTCATAGAACCAGGAATAATTTCAAAAGTAGCTCTCGGCTTTAAATCCTCTGGATTAACTACCTTAGGCTTACAACCGTCGGCATGCTTAATTTTAATAGATACTTTTTGACCAACTACAAGTTGCAATGAAACCAAATCAATCTCAAAAGAACTTTGTTGAATCTCATCTGTTGTAAGTTTGCCGTTAACAAAAACCTCTGTTACACAAAATCCTACATTGTTACTTGATTTATAGGGGTTAGTTACAAAAATGTTTTTTCCCATAAAATTTCCTTCTACATTAAGCTCTCCTGCTTTCAACAAGGAGCAATTAACAAGAATAATTAATGTTGCAATTATTTTCTTCATCATAAGCTTTGTAAGTTTACGCGTTATTATTTTTAATGCGTAAGAATTAACTCGCAATATTAAAAGGATTAATCAGTAAAACAAAAAAATGATTGAAAAATATACTTAATATTCATTGTTTTAACATCTAAAAATCTATTTTGATATCCTTTATCATGTGTTTTTTATACACTAAAATGTAATAATTCGCGCTGTAATAGTGCTTTTCAAAAAATAAATTATACATTTGAACTTCAAAATCAAAGATTATACTCTAAAATGAAAAAATTTTTCTCTCTATTTTTATTTGTAACCACGCTAAGTATTAGCTCGTTATCACTGGCTCAAGGCATAATTGATGCTGGGCAAGATACAGCATTTTGTTTGCCTGGTTCTGTAACATTAAATGCAAGTATTGGCAATCAGAGTCCTACAATCATTTCCGAATCTAGCAATGCGCTAGCAGATGACGTGTTTTCGCCTAATGTTGTAAATTTAGGATTTAGCTTTACTTACTTTGGAAACACCTATACACAATGTGCTATTTCAACAAACAATTACATCACTTTTGATATTGCCAATGCTGGAACAGGTTCTCCATGGACAATTGCTGCCCCAATACCTGGTGGACCTGCAAATACATACAATGCAGTGATGGGGCCTTGGCAGGATATAAACCCATTCCTTGGTGGTATTATCAGATACACTACTACAGGAACGGCGCCTAATAGAATATTTACTGTAGAATATTGCAGCGTGCCCATGTTCAACTGCACTAGTTTAAATTTCTCCTCTCAAATACAACTGCACGAAAATGGCAGTGTTATTGAAACACACATTATCGACAAGCCTGTTTGTCCAGCTTGGAATGGAGGGCAGGCTGTTCATGGTATTCAAAATAGTACAGGAACCATTGCTTTCGTAAATGCAGGTAGAAACGCTGGTGTGCAATGGGCGGTTTCTAACGAAGGCACTAGGTTTGCCCCCGATCCAAATGATCCAAATAATTATTTCATAAGCAATATTCCATTTTCTCCAGTAACATTGGGTGCTTCAGGTGTAATAACTTGGTCTGAAGTTGGGGGTGGAATTATAGGCACAGGTGCAACAATAAATGTTAATCCTTCCACACCAACAGCATACGTGGCCTCAATTGATGATTTATGTAGTGGTTTTGCTTACACTGATACCGTGCAAGTAAATTCAGCGCCTACGCCAGATCTTTCTTTCTTCTATCCTTCTGCCACTTTTTGTTCAGATACCATTATTGTAACACCAACTTTAGGGCCTGGCTCTGTTGGTAATTTTAGTGCTACACCTGCTGGTATTGTGTTTGCAAACACTACTAGCGGAGCCATTGACCTTAGTGCTTGTACCCCGGGAACTTACGATATTAGCAGGATTGGTACAAATGGCGGTTGCTATGATACACTTACTGTTCAAATTACAATCACGAGTGCTCCTGACCCAAGTCACTCTTACCCAGCTGCTGCGTATTGTGCCGGTGGTGTTGCGCTATCACCATTATTTGTGCCTAATGCAAGTGCCGGTTTATTTACTGTTTCACCTGCTGGTTTAGTTTTTATTAATTCAAACACTGGTGAAGTTAATATTGATTCCTCTGCTGCTGGAACCTACACAATTACAAATACAATCACAGGATTTGGCTGTCCTACTACTACAGATACTTCAACAGTAACTATCGCTGAGCAAAGCATTGATGCAGGCGCTGCAATATTTACTTGTACTGGTTTAGGTGCGTTTTTAGAAGGTGTTGCCATTGGTCCTAACAGCAACAATTTAACTTGGTCGGGAGGAACTGGAACATTCTTTAACCCCAATAATGACTCAACTGCGTATAATCCATCTTTAAATGATGCAGGGCTCGGTTTCATCAATTTAGTTTTAACCATGAATGGAACACCTGCATGTCCAACCATATTTGATATAGTGCCCCTAACAGTTGAACTTGGTGCCATTGCAAGTGCTGGTGTTGATGTAAATATTTGCGGAGGTGGTGGTGCTCCAATTATTCTAAACGGTAACGTAAGTGGTTTAGGAACTAGTGGTACTTGGTCTACAAACGGTAGCGGTTCATTTGGAAATGCATCAGCTTTAAGCACTATTTATACGCCAAGCGCTACTGATTTAACCAATGGTGGCCTAATAATTTATCTTACAAGCGACGACCCTGCCGGAAATTGCCCTCCTGCTTTAGATTCTTTAGTGGCTACATTCAGCACCCAAGCAACAATAAGTGTACAGTTGCAGAGCACTGTTTGTGCAGGTGCAAGTGTTAATGTAAATGCCACAACCGCAGGTTCAGTAAGCTCCTATCAGTGGCTTTCTAACGGAACAGGTACATTCTCTAACCCAACAGCAGCAGCTACACAATACACGCCAAGCGCTGCAGATATTGCTAATGGTTCAGTAATTTTTACTATTAATGGTGTTGCTCCTGCTCCTTGCAACAATGTTAGCGCAGTGGATACTATTCAAATTGTTCCAGCGCCAACAGCCCTTATTAGTGGTGGTGGTGTTGTACAATCAGGAGTGGGAACAATTTGCCCTAACGGAACAACTGCCGATGTAAATATTGTGATGAATGGGAATGGCCCTTTTAGCTTTACATACACCGTTGGTTTAGATACCTTAACTGTAACCAATGCAACTTCTCCTTATGTTTATCAGGATAGTATTCCTGGTCTCTTTAGTATTATTGCATTAAACGATTTAGGTGCTTGTCCTGGTATTATTAATGGAACTGCAAATATTGATACTGTAAATATTAGATATATACCTTTAGCTAGCGCTGAAACCTGCGGTAAACTAGATGGTACAGCAACAGTTATTAATGTTGCTGGAGGAAATCAACCTTACAGTTATTTATGGAACAATGCAACAGCTTCAACAAACGATTCAATTGATAATTTGCTATCTGGCGTTTATTCAATAACAATAGCTGATGCCAATAATTGTTTTTCAACGCAATCTATACTTGTACCTCAGATACTTGGTATAGTAGCTTCAATTAGTGCTGATCCAATGTCTGGACAATACCCTTTAAATGTAGTCTTTACCAATAATACCACAGGAGCAAGTACATACTCTTGGAACTTTGGTGATACTGATACTAGTTCAGCTTTTGCGCCAAGTCATTTATTTGAAATTCAGGGAAGTTACCAGGTTGTTTTAATTGCATACAATACACCTGGTTGTTACACGTCAGATACATTAACCATTGTTGTTGATGGTGAAGTCCCTAACATTTTCACACCAAATGGCGATGGGTCAAACGATAAATTCTCAATTAATAAACTAAGTGTAAAAACATTTAATGCTCAAATATTCAATCGTTGGGGTAAAAAAGTATATGAATGGACTGACCCTAAGGATGGTTGGGATGGAAGTAATGCTGAAGCGGGCGTATACTATTATATTGTTGAAATGATAACGCTTACCGACAAAAAAGAAGAATTGCACGGAACCATTACTTTAATGAAATAATCAATTATAATAATTTTTAAGCCGAAGTATAATACTTCGGCTTTTTTTATGCCTATGCAAAACGAAGAAAACCCCTGGAAAACCTTAGATTCAGAAAAAGTATATGAGTCGGCTTGGATTGCTGTAGCCAAACACAATGTACTCAATCCAGCCAATAACCCTGCTATATACAGCACAATACATTTTAAAAACAAGGCTATTGGGGTTATTCCCTTAGATGAAAATTATAACACATGGATTGTAGGCCAATTTCGCTATCCCACAGATTGCTACAGTTGGGAAATACCTGAAGGTGGAGGTAGTTTAAATGTACCCTATGTTGATTCTGCTGCAAGAGAATTACTTGAAGAAACTGGTATTAAAGCAGAAAAATATACAGAAATTATGCGTATGCATTTAAGCAACTCGGCAAGCGATGAAGAAGCCATAGTGTTTGTTGCACAAAACCTCAGCTACCACAATGCCGATCCTGAGGAAACAGAAGTTTTACAAATAAAAAAATTGCATTTTAACGAGCTCTATAAAATGGTAAATGAAGGTAAAATTACTGATGCTATTACTATTGCGGCTGTTTATAAAACTAAATTGATGATTGACTCTGGGTTAATTTAGTCAATACAAATTTTTTTGCGCGATTAGCCCTTTTGTAAAAGGGTGCTTTAATTTTAAAAGATTTGTCATTGGTTGGTGTCCCCGCCAACCAACAACTCTTGCTCCATACTAGGCTTGGGCTGTCGGCCCACCAAAATTCATGGGTATACTCGGTCCTTCTGTATCTTTAATTGCGCCGAATTGTGCTTCATATTTAGCCACATTGTCTTTTAAGGCCAACAACAATCTTTTAGCATGCTGCGGAGTTAATAATACACGTGATTTAACCTTTGCCTTAGGCATTTGCGGCATCACTCTTATAAAATCTATAATAAACTCCGCATTGCTGTGTGTAATGATAGCCAAATTGCTATAAGTTCCTTCTGCAACTTCTTCTGATAACTCAATGTTGATCTCGTTTTGCTTGTTTTCTGTACTCATTATTTAGGATATTTATTTTATACAAATATAGCGATAAAAAAAGGTGCAGCATATAAATACACTGCACCTTTTTTGTTTTTATACTAAAGTAAATTAGTCTTCTACTTCTTCACCAATACGTTCGCGCTTGCTTGCCATTAAATTATCGTATTCTTCTTGAGAACCTACAACAATCTTTTCGTACTCACGCAATCCTGTACCAGCTGGAATTAAGTGTCCAACAATTACATTTTCTTTCAATCCACTTAATGTATCACGTTTACCAGCAACTGCAGCTTCGTTCAATACTTTTGTTGTTTCCTGGAAGGAAGCAGCACTAATAAAGCTTTGTGTTTGTAATGATGCACGAGTTATACCTTGCAATATTTGTGTAGATGTAGCTGGAATTGCCTCACGCGCTTCAACTTGTTTTTTATCCTTGCGCTTCAACATACTGTTTTCATCTCTCAATTTGCGCGCACTAATAATCATACCTGCTTTCAAAGTTTCAGAATCACCACCTTCAACCACTACTTTTTTACCAAATAATAAATCGTTTTCTACCATAAAGTCGGCTTTGTTTGCCAATTGCTTTTCAAGGAATCTAGTATCTCCTGGATCTTCAATTTCAACTTTACGCATCATCTGACGAACAATTACTTCAAAATGCTTATCATTAATTTTCACCCCTTGCAAACGGTACACCTCTTGAATCTCATTTACCAGGTATTCTTGCACCGATGTAGGACCTTTAATAGACAATATATCATCTGGAGTAATAGCGCCATCACTTAATGGCATACCTGCTTTAATGAAATCATTCTCTTGAACCAAGATATGTTTAGAAAGAGGTACTAAATAACGTTTTACTTCACCAGTTCTTGATTCAACAACAACTTCGCGGTTTCCACGTTTAATCTTACCGAAGCTAACAATACCATCTATTTCAGTTACAACAGCCGGATTACTTGGGTTTCTAGCTTCAAATAACTCGGTTACACGTGGTAAACCACCCGTAATATCACCTAATTTACCTGATGCACGTGGAATCTTAACAAGGATTTGACCCGCCTCTATCTTATCGCCATTGCTAACAATAATATGAGCACCAACTGGAATGTTGTAATTTTTGATTACTTCCTTCTTGCTGTTTACAATTTGAATGGCCGGATTCTTAGTCTTATCGCGCGTTTCAATAACTACTTTCTCAGCAAAACCTGTTTGCTCATCACTTTCTTCACGATAAGTAACACCTTCATCTAAACCATCAAATGAGATCTTACCTGCCATTTCTGAAACGATAACCGCATTGTATGGATCCCAATCACAAATCATATCGCCAGCCTTAATCTTAGCACCTTCTTTTACATAGAGGGTAGAACCGTAAGGAATGTTATTGGTATTCAATACAATTTTAGTGTTAGGATCAATTACTCTCACCTCACCAGAACGACCAATCACCACTATTGAAAGTGCGCCATCTGCTGCAGTTCTCTCAATAGTTCGCATTTCTTCAAATTCGATAACACCTTCGTATTTAGCTTTAATTACCGATTCTGCAGAAACGTTACCTGCAGTACCACCCACGTGGAAGGTACGTAAGGTTAACTGCGTGCCCGGCTCACCAATACTCTGTGCTGCAATTACACCAACAGCTTCACCTCGTTGCACCATTCTTCCTGTGGCAAGGTTTCTACCGTAGCATTTTGAACAAACACCAATCTTCATTTCACAAGTTAATACCGAACGAATTTCAACTGATTCAATTGGTGAAGAGGCAATTAATTTGGCTTGATCCTCTCTAATTTCCTCACCACCAGTAATAATCAAATCACCTGTATTTGGATGATAAACATCACTAACTGCGGTACGTCCTAATATTCTGTCATAAAGACTTTCTACAATTTCTTCATTGTTTTTAAGCGCTGTTGCAATTAAACCTCTTAAGGTTCCGCAATCTTCGCCGCTTATTATTACATCTTGAGAAACGTCAACCAATCTTCTTGTTAAGTAACCCGCATCGGCCGTTTTTAATGCCGTATCGGCCAAACCTTTACGAGCACCATGGGTAGAAATAAAGTACTCAAGAATTGATAACCCTTCCTTAAAGTTAGAAATAATCGGATTTTCGATAATTTCTCCACCAGAAGAACCAGATTTTTGCGGCTTAGCCATCAATCCCCTCATACCACTTAACTGACGAATTTGCTCTTTAGAACCACGGGCTCCTGAGTCAAGCATCATGTAAACTGAGTTAAATCCTTGGCGGTCGTTAATCAACTGATCCATCAATCGTTTTGTCAATTTACTGTTGGTATGTGTCCAAATATCAATAATCTGATTGTAACGCTCATTATTAGTAATGAAACCCATGTTGTAGTTGCCTAATACTTCTTCAACTTGCGTATTAGCATCAGCAATCATTTTCTCTTTATCTTCTGGAACTAATACATCTCCTAAGTTGAATGATAAACCACCTTTAAATGCCATGCGGAATCCAAGGTCTTTCATATCATCTAGGAACTTAGCTGTTTTGGCAACGCCCGAAGTTTTAAGAATCAATCCAATAATATCACGAAGAGATTTTTTAGTAAGCAATTCATTAATATAACCTACCTCTCTTGGTACAACTTGATTAAACAATACACGACCAACGGTTGATTCTGTTAACTTATTTACAAGCTCACCATTTTCCTTCACCCAAACCTTCACTTTAATGATGGTATGTAAATCTACTTTCTTTTCGTTGTAGGCAATAATTACCTCTTCTGGGGAGTAAAATGAAATTCCTTCGCCTAACATCTTTTTCTCCTCATCACTTTTACGCGCCTTGGTCATGTAATAAAGACCAAGTACCATGTCCTGAGAAGGTACAGTAATAGGTGCACCATTCGCAGGATTTAAAATGTTATGAGATGCAAGCATCAACATTTGAGCTTCAAGAATAGCAGCATTTCCAAGTGGAACGTGAACTGCCATTTGATCCCCATCAAAATCCGCATTAAAAGCAGTACAAACCAATGGGTGCAATTGAATGGCTTTTCCTTCAATTAATTTAGGTTGAAATGCCTGTATACCCAATCTATGCAAAGTTGGCGCACGATTTAATAGTACAGGATGCCCTTTTAATATATTTTCTAGGATATCCCAAATTATTGCGTCTTTACGATCTACAATCTTTTTTGCAGACTTTACAGTCTTAACAATACCTCTTTCAATCAATTTACGAATGATAAATGGTTTGAAAAGTTCTGCAGCCATGTCTTTTGGCAATCCACATTCGTGTAATTTCAATTCTGGTCCTACAACAATTACCGAACGAGCTGAGTAATCCACACGTTTACCTAATAGGTTTTGACGGAAACGACCTTGTTTACCCTTTAATGAATCACTTAATGATTTTAAAGCACGGTTAGATTCAGTTTTAACAGCATTAGATTTTCTTGAATTATCTAACAATGAATCTACTGATTCTTGCAACATCCTTTTTTCGTTTCTTAAGATAACCTCAGGAGCTTTAATCTCCATCAATCTTTTTAAACGATTATTTCGGATAATTACACGTCTGTATAAGTCGTTCAAATCTGAAGTTGCAAATCTACCTCCATCTAGTGGAACTAGAGGGCGCAATTCAGGAGGAATAACCGGTACCACTTTCATAATCATCCATTCAGGATGATTAACCGTGTTTATTCGGCTCATACGGAAAGACTCAACTACTTGAAGACGCTTTAGCGCTTCAGTTTTACGTTGTTGAGATGTTTCAGTATTTGCTTTATGACGAAGTTCGTATGATAACTCATCTAAGTCAATTCTTTTTAATAAGTCAGAAAGTGCTTCAGCACCCATACCTGCAATAAACTTATTTGGATCGTTTTCATCCAAATGTTGATTATCTTTTGGTAAAGCGTCTATGATATTTAGGTATTCTTCTTCTGATAAAAAGTCAAGTGCCACAATGCCATCTGCTGCTTTTATACCTGGTTGAATAACTACATATCTTTCATAGTATATAATAGAATCTAGTTTTTTAGTTGGTAATCCTAGTAAATAGCCAATTTTGTTTGGCAATGAACGGAAATACCAAATATGCGCCACAGGAACAACTAATTGTATGTGACCCATACGTTCTCTACGTACTTTTTTCTCTGTAACCTCTACTCCACAACGATCGCAAACAATACCTTTGTAACGAATTCTTTTATATTTTCCACAGGCACATTCCCAATCTTTTACTGGACCAAAAATACGCTCACAAAACAAACCTCCCATTTCGGGTTTGTAGGTACGATAGTTAATGGTCTCAGGCTTTAATACTTCTCCACTGCTTCTTTCGCGGATACTTTCTGGCGAAGCTAAGCTGATGGTAATGGTAGAGAAGTTACTTTTTACTTTGGAATCTCTTTTTAAAAAAGCCATTTTTATATTCGGATTTAATTTTTTATAACAAAATGTTTTGAAAATACCCTGCATCGCTCGCACAGTGCAGGGTAATTTTATTTAATCCAGTGAAATGTTCAAGCCTAAGCCTCTCAATTCATGCAACAACACGTTAAATGATTCTGGAATGCCCGGAGTTGGTAAATTTTCACCTTTAACAATTGCTTCATACGCCTTAGCTCTTCCTACAACATCATCTGATTTTATAGTAAGAATTTCTTGCAATATGTTGGCTGCTCCAAATGCCTCTAGCGCCCAAACCTCCATCTCACCAAAACGTTGACCTCCAAACTGAGCTTTACCACCCAATGGTTGTTGTGTAATTAACGAGTATGGTCCTATTGAACGTGCATGCATCTTATCATCCACCATATGTCCAAGTTTTAACATATAAATAATTCCTACTGTTGCAGGTTGGTCAAATGGCTCTCCTGTGCCTCCATCTGTTAGGAAAGTACGTCCAAATCTTGGAATACCAGCCTTGTCGGTATAATGATTGATATCATCAATTGAAGCACCATCAAATATTGGAGTAAAGAATTTTTGATTTAATTTTTGACCAGCCCATGCCAATACTGTTTCATAAATCTGACCAAGGTTCATACGAGATGGTACCCCTAATGGATTTAACACAATATCAACAGGTGTTCCATCATCCAAGAAAGGCATATCTTCGTCACGTACAATACGCGCAACAATACCTTTGTTTCCATGACGTCCAGCCATTTTATCACCCACCTTAAGCTTACGTTTTTTAGCAATATAAACTTTTGCAAGTTGCACAATTCCCGCAGGTAGCTCATCGCCAACGGTAAGTGCAAACTTTTTACGTTTATAAATACCTAAAAGGTCATTCGCTTTGATTGAATAATTATGAATTAAAATTTTAATTTGCTCATTACAATCCTTATCTGTGGTCCATTTTCCCGGATTTATATTGGCATAGTCAATTGAAATCAATTGCTTTTGCGCAAATTTAGACCCTTTAGGAATAATCATTTCCTTAAAGTTGGTTTGAACACCTTGTGAAGTTTTACCATTTACCAAAGTAAATAGTTTTTCAACTAATTTATTTTTTAGCAAGGCTGCTTCTTGATGATATTCTTCATCAAGCTTTGCTATAATTGGCTTTTCGTCACTTTTAGATTTTTTATCCTTAATTACACGACTAAAAAGTTTCTTATCAATTACAACACCTTTTAATGAAGGAGGTGCTTTAAGTGAAGCATCTTTTACATCGCCAGCTTTGTCACCAAAAATGGCACGTAAAAGTTTTTCTTCAGGAGATGGATCTGTTTCACCCTTAGGTGTAATTTTTCCAATTAATATATCTCCTTCCTTTACTTCAGCACCTACTCTAATTAAACCATTGGAATCGAGTTCACGCGTAGCTTCTTCACTTACGTTTGGAATGTCATTTGTTAATTCCTCCAAACCTCTTTTTGTGTCGCGCACCTCTAGTACATACTCATCTATATGCAATGATGTAAAAATATCTTCGCGAGCTACTCTTTCAGAAATTACAATCGCATCCTCAAAGTTATATCCTTTCCATGGCATGAAAGCTACTTTAAGATTTCTTCCTAATGCTAATTCTCCATTTTGAGTGGCATATCCATCACATAAAACTTGACCTTTATTCACTTTTTCACCTTTAGCCACAATTGGTTTAAGGTTAATACAGGTGCTTTGGTTTGTTTTACGGAATTTAGTTAACTGATAACGCTTTACATCTTCATCAAAACTAACCAATCTTTCTTCATCAGTACGTTTATAGCGAATAACTATTTCGTTAGCATCAACATATTCAACTACACCTTCGCCTTCTGCATTAATTAGTACGCGGGAGTCTCTAGCAACCAAAGGCTCAAGACCAGTACCCACAATTGGAGCCTCTGGACGTAATAATGGAACTGCCTGACGTTGCATGTTTGATCCCATCAATGCACGGTTAGCATCATCATGTTCCAAGAATGGAATTAATGAAGCCGCAATTGAGGCTATTTGATTTGGAGCAACGTCAATTAAATCAACTTTATCAGGCTCAACAATTGGTAAGTCACCTCCAAATCTTGCTTTTACGCGCTGTGTAATAATTTTGCCGGCATTATCCATTTCAACATTTGCTTGTGCAATTGTTTTTTGGAATTCCTGTTCAGCACTTAAATACACTATTGGATTTGCTAAATCAACATTACCATCGGTAACAGCTCTGTATGGAGTTTCAATAAAACCTAGCTTGTTTATTTTAGCGAACACA
This sequence comes from Chitinophaga pinensis, assembly GCA_945872355.1. Taxonomy (GTDB): domain Bacteria; phylum Bacteroidota; class Bacteroidia; order UBA4408; family UBA4408; genus CAIKXD01. The sequence continues at coordinate 6,594 of CAMBZU010000062.1, read as the reverse complement.
CAAAGTGAAGAAATCAAACCAATGTTTGGTCCTTCTGGTGTTTCAATTGTACATAAACGACCGTAATGTGTGTAATGCACATCACGCACTTCAAATCCTGCACGTTCACGAGATAAACCGCCTGGCCCTAGTGCCGACAATCTTCTCTTATGCGTAATCTCAGCCAATGGATTGGTTTGATCCATAAACTGCGACAACTGGTTGGTGCCAAAGAATGAATTTATTACTGATGATAATGTTTTGGCATTTATCAAGTCAGTTGGGGTAAACACCTCGTTATCACGAACATTCATACGCTCACGAATTGTTCTTGCCATACGAGATAAACCAACACCAAATTGTGCATACAATTGCTCACCAACGGTACGAACCCTTCTGTTACTTAAATGGTCAATATCATCAACATCAGCTTTTGAGTTAATCAATTCAATTAAATACTTTATAATTGAAATGATGTCCTCCCTTGTAAGTACTTTAGTATCTTCTGGGATATCTAAGTTTAATTTTTTATTAATTCTAAAACGACCAACCACACCAAGGTCATATCTTTTATCACTAAAGAATAATTTATCGATAATACCTCTTGCTGTTTCTTCATCAGGTGGTTCAGCATTTCGCAACTGTCTGTAGATATGTTCAACAGCCTCTTTTTCAGAATTTGAAGTATCTTTTTGAAGTGTGTTATAAATAATGGCGTAATCAGCTGAATTAACATCTTCCTTATGCAAAATAATTGACTTAACATTTGCGTCAAGAATCAAATCAGTATGATGGTCTTCAATTACTGTTTCGCGATCTATAATAACTTCGTTACGTTCAATTGAAACAACTTCTCCAGTATCTTCATCAACGAAATCTTCAACCCATGTTTTAAGTACACGCGCTGCTAATTTTCTTCCAACAGCTTTCTTCATACCGGTCTTAGAAACCTTAAACTCGTCGGCAAGGTTAAAGATATTCAAAATATCTTTATCGCTTTCAAAACCAATAGCACGAAGAAGTGTTGTTACAGGTAATTTTTTCTTACGATCGATATAAGCGTACATCACATTATTGATATCCGTTGCAAATTCTATCCATGAACCTTTAAAAGGAATTACACGAGCGGAATAAAGTTTAGTTCCATTGGCATGTCGGCTTTGACCGAAAAATACACCAGGAGATCTGTGCAACTGAGATACTATAACCCTTTCAGCACCATTAATTACAAAGGTACCTTTAGGAGTCATATAAGGAATTGTTCCTAAGTAAACATCTTGAATTATAGTTTCAAAATCTTCATGTTCAGGATCTGTACAATATAATTTTAGTTTTGCCTTAAGCGGAACGCTATAAGTTAAACCACGCTCAATACACTCCTCAATGCTGTAACGTGGTGGATCAATAAAATAGTCCAAAAATTCGAGCACAAAATTATTACGTGCATCAGTAATTGGAAAGTTTTCGGCAAAAACCTGAAATAAACCTTCGTTTTTTCTGTTTTCGGGCGTAGTTTCCAGTTGAAAGTAATCCTGGAAAGATTTAATCTGTACATCTAAAAAGTCAGGATATGGTACCTGATTTTTGATCGCAGAAAAATTTATTCTTTGGGTTTTAGTTATTGTGGCCAAGGTAATTTAAGATTGAAAATTTATAAGATTACTACACTAAATCACAAACGGTAAAGCCTCCATTGACTTTCATCATTGGAGGACCATACCGGTTATTTGTATTTGAGAAGCTCCTTACTTAACTTCAACCTCAGCCCCTGCTTCTTCTAATTGTTTCTTAACATTTTCAGCATCTTCCTTAGAGATACCTTCTTTAATTGGTTTTGGAGCACCATCTACTAAATCTTTAGCTTCTTTTAAGCCAAGACCAGTAATGTCCTTAACTATTTTTACAACACCTAATTTTGCAGCACCTGCATTTTTAAGAATTACGTCAAAAGATGTTTTTTCAGCAGCAGCAGGAGCTGCACCGGCTGGAGCGGCAACTACAGCAGCTGCTGCAGGCTCAATTCCATACTCGTCTTTTAAAATTTGAGCTAACTCGTTAACTTCTTTTACGGTTAGGTTTACTAATTGTTCAGCAAAAGCTTTTAAATCTGCCATTTTAATTGTTATTTAATTGATTAGAACTTATTTGTTTATTGATGATGATATTTTTATTTGAAAATAGTGGTTAAGCGTTTCTTTCGGATAATGTTTTAACAATTCCTGCAATTTTACCACCGCCTGATTGAAGCGCACTGATAACGTTTTTAGCAGGACTTTGCAATAATCCAATGATATCTCCGATAAGCTCATTTTTGCTTTTAATAGCAACTAAGATATCAAGCTGATTGTCGCCTAAGTAGGTGCATTCTTCAACAAAAGCAGCTTTAAGTTTTGGTCTATCGCCAGCCTTTCTGAAATCTTTAATCAATTTAGCAGGAACATTTCCTACTTCGCAAAACATAACTGCTGTTGTACCAGCTAGGGCGCTATAAAGCTCCTCATAGTTTTTACCACTACGCTCCATTGCCTTTATTAAAAGCGTATTTTTCACCACTTTCATAGTAACCTGATTCTTAAAACATGCTCTGCGCAATTGATTTGTTTTTTCAACGGTTAACGAGGAAGTATCAGTGATGTAAAAGTTCGGATTGCTATTTAGGTCTGTAATCAATTCATTGATTAGCAGTTCTTTTTCCTCTCTTGTTTTCATTTTAGTAAATTATTTAGACTTTAAAATAAACTTAAACTATATTATTTTGAATTATGCAATTGACTTCGGTTCAACCATAACACTTGGACTCATGGTACTTGACATATAGATACTTCTAATGTAAGCTCCTTTTGACGATGAAGGCTTTAACTTAAGAATAGACTGCAATAACTCTTGTGCATTTTCTGCAATTTTTTCACTTGCAAAAGATACTTTACCTATTGAGGCATGAATAATACCAGTTTTGTCAACTTTGAAATCAATTTTACCAGCTTTAACTTCGGTAACTGCTTTTCCAACTTCAACAGTTACAGTACCTGTTTTAGGATTTGGCATCAATCCACGAGGGCCTAATACTTTTCCTAAAGCACCTACTTTTCCCATAATTGAAGGCATCGTAATAATTACATCGATGTCCGTCCAACCGCCTTTGATTTTTTCAATATAGTCATCTAAGCCCACATGGTCAGCACCAGCAGCTTTTGCTTCGGCTTCCTTGTCAGGCGTACATAGTACCAACACTCTTACAGTTTTACCTGTACCGTGCGGCAATGTAACAATGCCTCTTACCATTTGGTTTGCTTTACGTGGATCAACACCTAATCTCACGCTAATATCGACAGAAGAGTCGAATTTTGTGGTTGTAACTTCCTTTACTAATTTACTGGCATCAGGAAGAGAATAAGCCTTATTACTATCAACAAGGCCAAGAACTTTTTTTCTGTTTTTGGTTATTTTACTCATTATTATAGTTTTCGATGTTCAAACGCTCTTCCTCTTTGAGAAGTTAAGCTCCACCTGTTAATACTCTTTTTTGGTTTACTTGACCAACGGAGAATCGCCAGTTACGGTTAAACCCATACTGCGAGCAGTACCTGCAACCATACTTATTGCGCTCTCAATTGTAAAGCAATTTAAATCAGGCATTTTATCTTCAGCGATAGTTTTTACCTGATCCCATGAAACGCTGCCTACTTTTTTACGGTTAGATTCAGCACTTCCAGATTTTATTTTTGCTAATTCCATAAGCTGTGCAGCTGCTGGAGGCGTTTTAATGACAAAGTCAAAAGACTTGTCAGAATAAACAGTGATTAATACCGGTAAAATTTTACCCGGACGATCTTGAGTTCTAGCATTGAACTGCTTACAAAACTCCATGATATTTACACCTTTAGAACCTAAAGCTGGTCCAATTGGTGGTGAAGGATTTGCTGCTCCTCCTTTAACTTGTAGTTTCACATAACCTGTGATTTCTCTTGCCATTTCTTGATTTACTAAATGTTGTTTTTACTCTTTTTCTACCTGCATATAACTTAACTCAAGTGGTGTTTTTCTACCGAAAATTTTAACCATTACTTTGAGCTTTTTCTTTTCTTCGTTAATCTCTTCTATAATTCCACTAAAGTTGTTAAAAGGACCATCTATTACTTTAACGGCTTCACCAACTTTATATGAAACGCTTAACTCTGCATCGCTTTCTGCTAATTCATCAACCTTTCCTAAGATGCGATTTACTTCAGCCAATCGCAGGGGCACAGCTTCACCTGTTTTGTCGCCAAGAAAACCAATGACACCCGTAATATTTTTAATAGTATGAGCAATTTCACCAACTAAAGCTGCTTCAACAAGAATATATCCTGGAAAAAAACTTCTTTCCTTACTTACTTTTTTACCATTTTTAATTTGGTAAATTTTTTCAGTAGGTATTAAAACTTGAGAAACATAGTCATTCATTCCTAAACGACCAATCTCTAGCTCAATATATTGTTTTACTTTTTTTTCCTTACCACTAATGGCTCGAACAACATACCACTTTTTTACTATGTCATTAGTTGCTGCAGTCATTCTTAGTTTGCTAACTTATAAAGATTTTCCATAATAAATCTAAAGCTTGAGTCCATTCCTAAAACAATCATAGCAATGATTAAAGAAGCAATCATAACAATAATGGCACTACTTTGTAACTCAGGCCAAGTTGGCCAAGAAACCTTATGAAAAAGCTCTTCGTATGATTCCTCTATGTACAACTTTAATTTATTCATTTTCTTCGTTTTTTTAAATTGATACTTGAACTCAAGATTCAACTTCTATTTCTTTCCTACCGGTAATCTTTTTTTGCACGGGCGGAGAGATTCGAACTCCCATCAAAAGTTTTGGAGACTTCTATTCTACCCTTGAACTACGCCCGTATTAATTTCTTAATAGTGGTAGGGATAAGGGCAGTAAAAGGCGGGCTGCGAGCAACCCACCTTTAAAGTATCCTTTACCAACATTAATTACTTAATGATTTCGATTACCTGACCAGCACCAACTGTACGGCCACCTTCACGAATTGCGAAACGTAATCCTTTATCCATTGCAACTGGCACAATTAATTTTACTGTAATTGTAACGTTGTCACCTGGCATAACCATTTCGCGACCTTCTGGTAAATCAATTTCTCCCGTAACATCAGTTGTACGTAAATAAAACTGAGGACGGTATTTATTATGGAATGGCGTATGACGTCCACCTTCTTCTTTTTTCAAAACATAAATTTCAGCTTTGAAATCAGTATGTGGGGTAATAGATCCTGGCTTAGCAATAACCATACCTCTACGGATTTTATCTTTGTCAATTCCACGTAGCAATAACCCAACGTTATCACCAGCTTCACCTTTATCAAGTAACTTACGGAACATTTCAACTCCAGTAACTACCGATTTCATTTTTTCTTCTTGCATACCAAGAATTTCAACCTCATCACCAGAATTGATGATACCAGTTTCGATTCTACCTGTAGCTACAGTTCCACGACCAGTAATTGAGAAAACATCTTCAACTGGCATTAGGAAAGGCTTGTCAACTTCACGTGGAGGAATTGGAATAAAAGCATCAACTGCAGCCATCAATTCATTGATTTTAGGCACCCAGTTAGCATCTTTATTTAAACCACCCAAAGCAGAACCACGAATGATAGGTGTATTATCACCATCAAATTGGTAAAAAGACAATAATTCACGAATTTCCATTTCAACAAGGTCTAACAATTCTGGATCGTCAACCATGTCAACTTTGTTCATAAATACAACGATTTTTGGAACACCTACCTGACGCGCTAAAAGGATATGCTCACGTGTTTGTGGCATTGGACCATCTGTAGCAGCAACAACTAAAATTGCACCATCCATTTGCGCAGCACCAGTAACCATGTTCTTTACGTAATCCGCGTGACCTGGACAGTCAACGTGAGCGTAATGACGATTTACTGTTGAGTACTCAACGTGAGAAGTATTAATTGTGATACCTCTTTCTTTCTCTTCAGGAGCATTGTCGATTGAAGAAAAGTCTCTGATTTCGGCTAATCCTTGATCTGCTAATACAGATGTGATAGCTGCTGTCAAGGTTGTTTTACCATGATCAACGTGACCAATTGTACCGATGTTTACGTGCGGTTTGGAGCGGTCGAATTTTTCTTTTGCCATTGCAATTATAAATTTAAGTTGTGTTTATTTATTTAGTTAATGAGAAATCTCAATAATTTTTTTTGTTAATAATATTAGAAGTTTTGCTTCAGCTTTTGAGCCGTTGGAGGGAATTGAACCCTCGACCTCTTCCTTACCAAGGAAGTGCTCTGCCACTGAGCTACAACGGCCGGTAAGAATTTAGCCGCAACTTCTTAAAAACAGAGTTAAAGACCGGGCTTAATGGTTTATGCACAACATAAACTACATGCCCGCTCTTATTCTCCTTGGAGCGGAAGACCGGGCTCGAACCGGCCACCCTCAGCTTGGAAGGCTGACGCTCTACCAAATGAGCTACTTCCGCCAATAATTTTTAATTTTAATCGCTTACTTTCGTAAGTAATTTAATTTGATTTTTTTTATTTTATGAATATCTGTGGGGAGTGATGGATTCGAACCATCG
>CAMBZU010000061.1 GCA_945872355.1 Chitinophaga pinensis | reverse complement strand
AGAGAAATAAGTTCAAAAGTGTTTTATTCAAACTATCTTCAAACTTATGTTGAAAAAGACCTTAAACAATTGATTGATGTGAGAGATTTAAAACAATTCAGAAATTTCATCAGTTTGTGTGCTGCGCGCAGTGGGCAATTACTCAATTTAAATTCATTGGGCAATGAATGTGGTATATCGCAGCCCACTGCCAAGGCTTGGCTTTCTGTATTAGAAAGCAGTTATATTGTTTTTTTGCTGCAGCCTTACCATGTTAATTTTAATAAGCGCATTGTAAAAACGCCGAAACTCTATTTTTATGATACTGGTCTTTTATGCCATTTGCTTAAAATAACCAATCCGAAATCGATACAGCTTCACCCATTAAAAGGCAGTTTATTCGAAAATTTAATTGTGGCAGAGGCATTCAAACAAAATGATCATAAATACCATCATGCCGATTTTTGTTTTTGGAGAGACGCTTCAGGAAATGAAGTTGATTTGCTTGTAGAGCACAATGACAAATTAAGCATAGTTGAAATTAAAGCTTCGTCAACCATTAAAAACGAGCATTTTAAAGGCCTAAATTATTTTGGTGCTTTAGAAGGAAGTAATGTAAAAAGTAAAAACTTAATTTATACAGGAGCTCTTAATCAGAAAAGAAGTCAACTGAATTTAGTTTCTTGGAAAGAAACGGCAGATATTTTAAGATAGTACTTGAGCCCTTGGGTTAATTTTGTTATTTATAGGCTGTGTTGGACACTGGTTTAGTAGTTGCAAAACCTCCTCTCTTAAGGTGATTAATTGGTTCCTATCTTATCAATATTCACTTTGTAATCATAGCCTTCAATTAATAATACATCATCTTTTACTGAAAGAGTGATATTTTCGGAGGTGGATAAACGCGAATAAACTGCTTCGAAAGTAAGTGTCATTTCGCCATTTAAATGATGCTTTTTATCAGTGATGGAGGAGCTTGCTGTAATAAATTTTACTTCTTTTAGTTTGCCATGTAATTCAAGGTTTTGTTTGAGCAGGGCCATAATATCTGTTTTAGTAACATTATCACTAAAAAAAGTGGCAGCTTTATCAAAATTTTTCTTACTCACTTCTTTATAAAATTTCCCTATAAAGGTTTGTCCTAATTTCACATGCTCTTTATTATTCTCGTAAAGTTTACCACTAGAGCATGAGCTGAGCATTATTATACTTGAGAAAACTGCAAAAAATGAAAAACTTTTTATCATAAATATTTATTATAAGCTATATTTGATTTTTGGTTGATACAAATGTAAAAAAAGGTTTTAACAACACTTAAATCTTATGCTTACTGTTAATTCAAAAAATAATTTTTTTTATTCAAGAAATCTATACAAATGAAAAAAATAGCTGTGTTAACATCGGGAGGCGATTCACCCGGAATGAATGCCTGTATACGTGCAGTGGTGCGTACTTCCATTTATCATAAAGTAAGTGTTGTAGGTATCAAGCGCGGCTATGATGGTTTAATTGATGGAGATTTTATTGCTTTAGAATCGAAATCGGTAAGTAATATTATGCAGCGTGGAGGCACCATGTTAAAAACTGCGCGCAGCAAGCGTTTTGTTACAAAAGAAGGTATGCAAGAAGCTTATTACAATTTAAAAAAACATGATGTTGAGGGATTGATAGTAATTGGTGGTGATGGCACTTTTAAAGGCGCTGAAGAGTTTGGGGCGATGTTCAATTTTCCTGTCATTGGCTGTCCTGGCACTATTGATAATGATTTGATAGGAACAGATTATACCATAGGATATGATACCGCAATTAACACCGTGGTTGAAGCTGTCGATAAAATTAGAGATACTGCCGAATCGCACGATCGATTGTTTATTGTAGAGGTAATGGGACGTGATGCGGGATTAATTGCATTGCGCAGCGGTATTGGTGTGGGAGCCGAAGCTATTTTAATTCCAGAAACAAAACGCGATGTAAATACGATGATGGAGCGTTTGGAGCGTGGTAGAAAAGACAAAGCTTCAAAAATTATTATTGTGGCTGAAGGCGAAGAAGCGGGTGGCGCTTTTGAAATTGCTGAGATCATTAAAAAGAAATTTAGTCAAACTTATGATATTCGTGTGTCTATTTTAGGACATATGCAGCGCGGTGGTAGTCCGAGTTGTATGGACAGGGTGTTGGCCAGCAGAATGGGTTTTGCAGCCGTAGAAGCCTTAATGGCAGGCCGTAAGGCTGAGATGATTGGCATTATAAACAGAGATATTGCCTACACGCCTTTTGCACAAGCCGTAAAACATATTGAGGATTTGAATCCACAGTTGTTAAGGATGGTGGATATTTTATCGCTGTAATTAGCTGATTTTAATTGAGAATTAACTCTGCCAATCATAATTTAGTAGGGGGATGAAAAGATGCCTTCCTTTTTTTTAATGCTGTATCGGTCGCTCTATTTCCTCGTAATAATGACTGGTTCTATTCGGCATTCTGTTTCAGCAATTTACTCCACTACAACAAACTTAACCACACTCGTTTGCTCGCCAAAACTTAAACTTAAGGCATAAATGCCACCACTTAATTTGCGCTGTAAATTCAGTTGTTTGGAATTGCTCGATGGGTCGAAGTACTCATTGTGCAAAAGCTGCCCATTCAAATCATACACTTTAACAGTGCCTTTAATTTTTTGCTCTGTAAAATTAATGTAAAAGTTGCCATTGTTGGGATTTGGAAAAATTTTTAAATAGGCTTTTTCAGTATTCAAATGATCATTACCTACAACAATTAAATTAAAGCAGCCTGAAGTATCGACACAGCCATTGTAATTTAGAGAAACAGCATAGCTACCGCTTATCAGTGGAGTAAAACTCTGGTTGGTATCATTTATTAATAATGCGTAACTATTATTACAATCGAGCCATTGATAGTTGGCGCTGATACCAATTGCTGTTAATTCTGCACCATTTTGAGTAATGGAAGTATCTAAATTATTAATTGTAAGATTCAATGCTATGACTGAATCGCAGCCTGAGATATTAGATAGCGTGTAGGTGGCACTATTGTTAGAAGTTGTATAAGTAATCCCATCAATCCATGTGTATGAATTACATGCGACAATTTCATCTGTTGTATAACTGCTATTATTTATGGTTAAATTTAAAGTAACAATTGAATCACAGCCTGAACTTAAGCTATAAGTAAATGTTGCCGAATTGTTAGAGGTGGTATAAGTTTGACCGTTTATCCAATAAAAAGAATTGCACGCTGAAACTGTATAAATACTAGAGTTGATTGGATTAATTATAAGGTTAACTAAGATGATACTATCCTATGCCAGAGATATTAGTAATGGTATCTAAATAGCTGCCGCTGTTGGTCCAAGTATAATTACCACTTGGAGAATTAAAATATCCACAGGCTATTTGATTAACAGTGTAAACATTTGAATTGGAAAGTTTTGCAATAAACACATCATCATTTCCGAAATTATACAGTGTATCTGAACCAAAAAGAATATTTTGACTTCTAAAAGAACCAGTGATTAAGATATTTCCAATATTATCCAAAGAAGTGCATCCTGAAAAATCATCATTATTACTTCCTATAGATTCTGTCCAAATTAAATTACCCGATGAGGAATATTTTGCAATAAAAATATCATAGTAACCTATATAGCTATTAGTAAGTATATTAGGTGCACTGAAAATACTTTGACTTTTAAATTGGCCAGAAATAATTAGATCACCTGAATCATCAACCGTGATAGATCTTACGAATTCGTAATTGCTGCCTCCAGCAGATTTAGCCCAAAGTACATTCGCATTTAAGTCATATTTTACAATGAATATGTCACTACTTGAAAATAAACCAGCATTAGATAAGGTAAAATTACCAAATGAAATTGTAGGGTCGGTAAACACTCCACAAACAATAATATTGTTATCAGCATCTGTGGTAATCCAACAATTACCAAATGAATTATACACATTTTCTACCTTTTTTACCCAAAGAAAGTTCCCTGTTGCACTATATTTTATTATAAATATATTATCATGATAATTAATACTTGGATTACTCAATTGATAAGTGCCAAAATATACTACAAAACTAGTTAAAACTGCCGTAATAATTATATTGCCATCACTGTCAGCGGCAATTTTATAAGGAACATCCATATAATTTCCACCCGCAGATTGAGCCCATATTACATTGCCTATGGCATTATATTTAACAACATAGATATTTTCATCATATCCTATTCGATTCAAACTTATTGCATCAAAGGTGATAGTTTGGCTCTTAAAATATCCTGTAATAATTATATTTCCAAATGCATCTATTACAAGGTCATTGGCCTTATCATAACCTTCGCCTCCCGCTGACTTAGCCCAAATTAAATTGGTGCCATTTGCATTATATTTTACAAAATACATATCAAATATTGAACTGGCGCCACTGTTGATTAAGGTAGTTGTATTGAAAGTAATTGTAGTACTGCTAAATGAACCAACAAAAATAACATTACCTAACGAATCGGTTGAAATTTTTGACAAATGATCATTATTATTTCCACCAAAGGCTTTTGCCCAAAGTACATTGCCCGAATTGCTATATTTTACAATAAAAATATCCGAAGTTCCATTGCCGCTATTGGTCAAAGTGAAAGCACCAAAATTTATGCTTGGGCTGTCAAAGTTGCCTCCAACAAATATATTTCCATTTAAATCAACTGCAATTGAATATCCTCCATCATTATTAGCACCAAGACCTGATTTTGCCCAAATCCAATTTGGTAACTGTGCAAAACAATGAATACTAAATAAAACAAAAATAACAACAGAAGTGAATTTTTTCATAACAGTAAGTTTTACTTAAATAAAAATATTTAAACTGAAAAGCTAAGAAATTGCTTTTAAATTTATGAATTCAATAAAAATTGTGTAAGTGATAATTCGCAATAAGTTCATTAATAAAATGATTCAACGTATTTATTATCAAATTATTTACACCAATTTTTAATTAATGCATTTAATCAATTTTAGATAGCCTTAAATATCAACAAAAAAAGTTTTTGCTTTTCTTTTTTAAAGGTCATGTTTTGGGTAATAAAAAGATCGGTATTTCTATTTGAATTTAAAACTTACATGTTGTTTGGAAGTTTATTGAACATCATTTTAATTTCAAAGTTTCAAATAGTGAATTATTATATTTGATTATTAATACAAACATCACTGTGATTTGTATTTTATTACAATGTTTTCTGAAGAGTCATTTTTTTACAATTCTAAAACTGTTTCAATTAATTGAATGTCTGGATGAAATTCGAGTTGTAAAAACCATTATTTTGTTTATTTACAATTAAACATTACTTTCAACCATAAAAATCAGATCAAATTGTAAGTTGAAATGTTGTTTTTTTTGCAAAAATGCTTATTAGAATTAATAGTGCCGCAAAAGGGATTGAAGCCGGCTGCCACGCAGCGCGAAAAAGCCCGACCGACCAAAGGGCGGATTTGCCCAAAAGAAACCAGCAAATTGGCACATTTTCAAATTATTTAAAATAAATTTGGATTGAAGTAAAATTTTATCGTTATTTGCACTCCATTTTCAAAAAAGAGGATAAAAATCATGTCAAGAATTTGCGATTTAACAGGAAAAAAGGCAATTGTAGGAAATAGCGTATCTTTTTCGAACAGAAAAACTAAGCGTTTATTTAAACCAAATTTGCAGGTAAAGAAATTCTTTATACCGGAAGAAAATGAATGGATTACTTTAAAAGTATCTACTTCAGCATTGCGTACTATCAATAAAAAAGGCATTACTGCTTGTATTGATCAAGTATACAAAAACGGTTATTTAAAATAATATTAACGAGTAAGATTAAGTAATCATGGCTAAAAAAGGCAGCAGAATACAAGTAATAATGGAGTGCACTGAGCACAAAACCAGCGGTATGCCTGGTACAAGTAGATACATTACTACTAAAAATAAAAAAAATACCCCTGAGCGTTTAGAATTAAAGAAATACAATCGTATTCTTAAAAAGAAAACCGTTCATAAAGAAATTAAATAATATTAACCCCTAAACCAATATTGACCCATGGCTAAGAAGGTAGTGGCAACACTTAAAACAGGAAAAGGAAACAACTTTACTAAAGTTATTAAAATGGTAAAATCTCCTAAAACTGGTTCTTACAGTTTCAAAGAAGAAATTGTACACAACGACCACGTTAAAGATTTTTTTACTAAATAGTTTGAAAATATTTTAAACACAAAAGCTTCTTTCATTTTGGAGGAGGCTTTTTTTATTTACATTGCATCAGTAATTCGCTGACGTCCAGTCCCTAAGACCCAAAAAATTGGGTCGGGATATAGAGGCAAGGCATAAATTAGGTTATCAATTAAGCTGAAAATGGGTATTTTTAATTTTTTTTCGAAAGATAAAAAGGAAAGCTTAGACCAAGGTCTTGCTAAAACTAAGGAAAGCTTTTTTTCTAAGATTACTAAAGCTATTGTTGGGAAATCGACAGTTGACGCTGAGGTGCTCGATAATCTTGAAGAAATATTAATTACTTCCGATGTTGGTGTAAATACTACACTTAAAATCATTGAACGTATTGAAGCCCGTGTGGCACGTGATAAATATGTGAATACCTCTGATCTTAATGCAATTCTCAAAGCTGAAATTGCGGCTCTTTTGGCAGAAAACAATAACACAGATGCAGTAGAGTTTACGATTCCGAGCGACAAAAAACCTTATGTAATAATGGTTGTTGGCGTAAATGGGGTTGGTAAAACAACTACAATAGGCAAATTAGCTTATCAATTAAAAAAAGCCGGATATAAAGTATTATTAGGAGCCGCAGATACTTTTAGAGCTGCTGCGGTTGATCAAATTGAGATTTGGAGTAAAAGAGTAGATGTTGATTTAGTGCATCAAGGCATGGGTGCCGATCCTGCTTCTGTGGCTTTTGATGCAGTTACTGCTGGCTTAGCTCGTAATTCAGATGTTGTAATTGTTGATACTGCAGGCCGTTTGCACAACAAAATAAATTTAATGAATGAGCTCACCAAAATTAAAAAGGTGATGCAAAAAGTAGTACCCGATGCACCTCATGAAATATTGTTGGTGTTGGATGCATCTACAGGTCAGAATGCGATTGAGCAATGCAGGCAATTTACAGCAGCAACAGAAGTAAATGCTTTAGCACTTACTAAATTAGATGGCACCGCTAAAGGTGGTGTAGTAATTGGTATTTCCGATGAGTTTAAAATTCCTGTAAAATATATTGGCGTTGGCGAAAAAATGGAAGATTTACAAGTGTTCAATAAGGTTGAATTTGTAGATTCATTGTTTTCGAATTAGTCTATTAATTTCCCCGCCTACCTTTTTCAATTACTCTATTACCCATTTTAACCTATTATCATGCAATCCCTTACTTTTAAAGATTTAAAATTAAACAGCTTTTTACTACGAGCGCTTGATGATATGGGCTATACTGTGCCTACTACCATTCAAGAAAAAGGGTTTTCGGTAATGATGTCTGGTCGTGATGTGGTGGGTATTGCACAAACTGGTACTGGTAAAACCTTGGCATACTTGCTTCCCGCTTTAATGCAATGGAAATTTAATAAAGATAAAACGCCACAAATATTAGTGATTGTGCCAACTCGAGAGTTGGTTTTGCAGGTTGTAGAAGAAGTAAAGCAACTTACAAAATATATGAGTGTAGATGTAATTGGTGTGTATGGTGGCACTAATATCAATACACAAAAACAATTGGTTAAAAATGGGATGGATGTTTTAGTGGCAACACCAGGGCGATTGCTAGATTTGGCTTTAACAAGTGTGTTGAATTTAAAATCGATAAAAAAATTGGTGATTGATGAGGTAGATGAAATGTTGAATTTAGGCTTTAGACCTCAATTGAGCCGTGTTTTAGATTTAATGGTTGTGAAACGTCAAAATTTGATGTTTTCTGCCACAATAACCGAAGATGTTGAAGTATTTATAAATGGACATTTTAACAACCCAATTAAAATAGAGGCGGCACCAGCAGGTACTCCACTTGACAGTATTGAGCAAACAGGTTATGAAGTGCCTAATTTTAACACCAAGGTAAATTTGTTGAAATTATTATTATCAGCAAATGATGATATGCGCAAGGTGTTGGTTTTTGTTTCTACCATCAATTTGGCTGATCAATTGTTTGAGTTAATGAATGTAGATTTAGAAAATGAAGTTGGAATTATCCATTCAAAGAAATCGCAATTAAACAGATTTGAGGCGGTGAAACTTTTTAAAGAGGGGAAACACCGTTTGTTAATAGCAAGTGATTTGGTTGCCAGAGGTATTGATATTGCAGAAGTAAGTCATGTAATAAATTTTGATGCGCCTGCTATCAGCGAAAATTATATTCATAGAATTGGAAGAACTGGTCGTGCTGATAAAACAGGACAAGCCATTACTTTTATTACACCACAAGACGAAGAGGCTATTGAAAATATTGAGCAATTGATGAATAGGAAAATTGGCATTGATGAATGTCCATCAGCATTAGAAATTGCTACAGTTTTAATTCCAGAGGAAGTGCCATTGGTGCGCATGCGCAATACATTAGGAAAGCTTCCAAAGCAGCTTGTTTCTGGACCATCTTTTCATGAAAAGAAAGCGAAAAATAGCAAAACCAACGATAAAGTGACAAGGGGAGATGCTGCAAAGAAAAAATATGGCAAACCAAAGAGCGTAAGAGGGAAAAAGTTGAGGTAGATTGTTTTTATTTTTTATTCCCTCATTCCTTCATCAAAGCCAAAAGCTAGGCGGGCAAATTCTTGCATTTTTCTATTTCAATAAATGGAATAATTAAATTTTCATTTCCAATCAAAAATTATAACTTTGATTGCTTAGTAAATATACAATTTTGGAAAACAAGAATTTTACGGTTTATAAATCATCGGCCGGATCGGGCAAGACCTACACATTGGTAAGGGAATATATTGCATTGGCTTTAAAATACAAACAACCAGATGATTTAAAACACATTTTAGCCATTACCTTTACTAATAAAGCTGCGGCAGAAATGAAGGAGCGCATTGTAAGTACTTTGCATGCCTTTAGTACCGGTGAGCCAAAGGGTGCAGCGGCTTTCATGTTTGAAGATTTAGCCAAAACGAATCAAGTATCAAATCTTGAATTGCAAGAAAGAGCGCAAGCAGCACTCGATTTTATTTTACATCATTACAGTGATTTTGCAGTAAGTACAATTGATAAGTTCAATCATAAAATAATACGTTCATTTGCTTTTGATTTGCGCCTTCCCGTAAATTTTGAATTGGAAACAGACACGCAAGATGTGTTGCAAAAAGCTGTAGATGAGCTGTTGTCGCAAAGCGGAAAAAATGAAACTTTAACCAAAGTTTTACTGGCCTACATTGAAGATTTACTACAAGATGAAAAAAGTTGGAATATAGGTAAAGAGCTCATGCTATTTGGGAATCAACTTTTTAATGAAGATATAGCAAGTAAAATTGATGCCTTAAAATCATTAGATTTAGAAGGCTTTTTACGAATCAATAAATTAATTAATGCCTATTTAAATAGTTTTAAAGAAAAGGTTACTACTATTGGTAAAGAAGCAATTGATTTATTAGTTGCCAATAATGTTGATCATAGTCATTTAGCAGGCGGTGCATCTGCAGGCATTGGCAAATATTTCACCTATCTTCATGAATTTAGAGATGATAAATTAGTGCCAAGTGCTACCGTTAGAAAAAACTTCGAAAGTGAAAAACTTACTGCCGTT
This sequence comes from Chitinophaga pinensis, assembly GCA_945872355.1. Classification (GTDB taxonomy): domain Bacteria; phylum Bacteroidota; class Bacteroidia; order UBA4408; family UBA4408; genus CAIKXD01. The sequence continues at coordinate 13,744 of CAMBZU010000061.1, read as the reverse complement.
AAAGTGAGTGGAAATGAGAAAAGAGTGATAGAAGAAATTACGGGTGAATTACTAAACCTCTTCAATCGCATTGAAAAAGTGCTGGATGCTGAATTTGAAAAATACAAAACCTACAGATTAATTAAAGCAAATTTGTTTTCGGTGGCTGTTTTAAATGAGATGGAAAAAATAGTGGTTGAGCTTAAGCAAAAAAACAATATTTTATTTATTAGCGAATTCAACAAAATAATTTCTGATGCTATTGCGAATGAGCCTGCACCGTATATTTATGAAAGGTTAGGGGAACGCTACCGTCATTTTTTAATTGATGAGTTTCAAGATACATCGGTGATGCAATGGCGCAATATTTTGCCGCTGGTGCATAATGCTTTATCACAGGGTTTTTTTAATATGATTGTGGGTGATGCCAAGCAATCGATTTACCGCTGGCGTAATGGGGAAGTGGAGCAGTTTGTTCAGTTGCCAGAAATTTTTTCAATGAACGAAAAATCTGACTTATTGTTAGAGCAGGAGCAAAGTTTAATGTTGAATTATAAGCCTAAAGTTTTAGAAACAAATTTTAGAAGTAAGGCCAATATCATCAATTTTAATAATACATTTTTTGAGTATTTAAGTGTTGCCACTGCGCATGATTTTTCAACAGTATATCATCAAACAGCACAACATGTTGCAGCCAATAAAGCAGGTGGTTCGGTTAATATTTGTGAGTTTACAGGTAAAGGTTTTGAGCGACCATCATGGATGTTAGAAAGAGTAATTGATGCGGTTAAACTTTGTTTGATGAAAGGCTATCAGAAAAAAGATATTGCCATTATTACGCGAAATAATAAAGATGGAGCTTTGATTGCAGCTCATTTAATGGAGCAGGAAATTGATGTGATTTCTAAAGAATCGTTGTTGCTTAGTTCATCTGCAGAAGTAAGAGTTATTATTGAATTGTTGAGGTTTATTGATAATCCTGGAAATGAAATTTGTATTGCTGCCATCAGGTATTTTTTAATTCATCATTTAGATTTTAAAGGTTCAGATTATAGTAAAAGAAATACATCTGCAAGCTTGCTTGCTTTCTTTAAAGAAAATGAAATTGATTTTAGAGTAGATTATCTGCAATGCCTTCCTTTATTTGAGTTATGCATTGAACTTAACATTATGTTTGGTTTGAATAAAAGAGCGAATGCTTATTTGAAATTTTTCTTAGATCAAGTTTTTGGTTATGGTCAACACCACAGCCATGTCTCTGATTTATTAACTTGGTGGGAAACTAAACAACATAAATTTTCGATAGTAGTGCCCGATGGTGTTGATGCTGTTAATGTGTTGACGATTCATAAATCAAAAGGATTGCAATTTCCTATCGTGATAATACCATACGCAGATTTAGCGATCAATTCAAGAGGCATTAAACATTGGGCACCCATGAGTGAACCTGCTTTTCCTGAGTTAAAGTATGCTTTATTAAATCATGGAGCAGTAATGAGTACATCTGCATTTGCGCCAATACATGCCGAAGAAGGAAGAAAGGCAACGCTTGATCAGCTAAATATGATGTATGTTGCTTTTACAAGACCCGAGGAACATTTGTTCATTATTTCGGGCAACCGCAGAGATAGCATGCATAAATACATTGCGCAATTTGTTGAAAAGCAAAAGTATGAAGCGCAGGTAATTAACGGAGTTCCCTATATGTGTTTGGGTATGGTGAATGATGCGTTAAAAAGTCAAGAAACAAAAAAAACTAATCAAGCAGAAGCTTGGGAGCCTGAAAATATTTCATGGAAATCGATGCTTAAAAATACAGGTTTCACGCCACTTGATGCATCGCGGCAAGAGCAATTGAAATATGGAAATATGATTCATTTATTATTGGCAGAAATTAATCATCCAAACCAAATAGATTTGCTTGTTACGAAATATGGCAAGTTGATTAGTGACGAAAAATTGTCACCAACATTATTGAAAAGTAAATTGGAAAATGTTTTTAATTTGTTGCCACTGCAAGTTTATTTCGATGGTAGTTATTTGCTTAAAAAAGAAGCGTCCATATTAAGCGATCAAGGAAATCTATCACGTCCTGATTTAATTGCCATTAAAGATAAAATAGCCACTATTATAGATTATAAAACAGGTGAGCCCAGAAGTTCTTATGCAGCGCAATTGCATGGTTATTCAAATTTGTTAACGCAAATGGGCTATGAAGTTAAAGAGCGCTTGCTTGTGTATATAGATGATGAAAAGGTTGAAAGTGTTTAAGATATTTGTGTAATATAAATATGAACGGCACTGAATTAAAGCCACAATATTTTAAGCAACTTGATGGACTTCGTTTTGTTGCAGTGCTTGCCATAATGGCTGTGCATTGGCTAAAAATATCGGCCATATTCAAATACAGTGTAATAGCCTCTAATATATCAGTTGATTTATATTTTGTATTGAGTGGTTTTTTAATTACACGTATTTTACTGCTGCAAAAAATAAAGATTGCAGAAAAAAGAACTTCGCGTTGGCAGGCTATTAAAAACTTTTATGCACGCAGGAGCTTGCGTATTTTCCCAATTTATTATTTATTGATTTTTATTTGTATCTTATTAAACATATCGCCTGCGCGTGAAATATATCCTTGGTTGCTAAGTTATACAACCAATTTTTTAAGACTGCAAATAACTGAATTAGGACCATTTGGGCATCTTTGGACCTTAGCAATTGAAGAGCAGTTTTACTTGGTTTTTCCTTTTTTTATTTTGTGGTTGCCTCAGCGCTTACTAAAAAAGTTTTTGCTGGGGGGCATTCTTTTGGCATTGGTTTCCAGGTGCTTTGCAGTATATATTTTTGAAACTCCAATTGCAGTTTATGTATTTCCTTTTTGTTGTGCTGATGCGCTTTGCATAGGCGCATTGTTGGCTTATATGTTAGTTTATGAAAATTGTTTAATACAGTTTTTAAAAAAGAAATATTTGTGGTGGCTCAGTTTGTTCCTCTTTGTTTTTTGTGCTTATCGTTTTTTGAAAATAAGTGAAACTGACGCGCTTGCTTTTTTATTCTTTAGATTGAGCATAAGTGGTTTATGTGCATGGATTATTGGCATTGGAATCACTAATCAATACAGTGGTTTTGCTAAAAGCTTTTTAGAACACAAGGTGATTATGTACTTAGGTAAAGTATGTTATGGAATTTATCTTTACCATTTTTTAGCGCCATTTATAGCTACTTATTTGTATGATTTATTTCCTATACAAGATCCTTTTCCAAGGTTTTTAGTTTTAGAAAAAGCATTGATGTATTTTATTTTAACCATTGTGATGGCTGCATTATCGTGGCAGTTGATTGAGCAACCCATAAATAATTTGAAGAATAGATTTGTTTAGTGTAAGGTGGATAAATGGTAGTTATTCCAACTCCAAATTTTCTATTGAAACTACACTTTTTATATCTCCAAAAGTAACTTTGGCTTTGTTTTTAGAGATTTCTTCCACAATGCCAGTTTGTTTGCTGTTAAAGAGTCTTACACTGCTCCCTACTTTAATTTGCTCCATTTTTTTAGCAATAGTTTTTGCTATTTTATTACTTCTTTTTTCTTCGGCAATTTTCTCTAATTTCTTCTTTTTTTCAGCAGTCATCAATCCAACAAACTTTTGAATGACTTCCTTTTTACTATTGCTTTTATCCCAATCTTCACTTAGTAAATTCAAACGTCTTCCAAGTTCTGCCAATCTTGTTTGTTCTTCTATTTTTTCTTTGTCGCGTTCTAACTTTAGTTGAATTTTTTCGGTAAGCGTATCAAATTTCTGATTGGCTTGTAAAGCTTTTTCTTCTTTAATTTTTAGCTCTTCAATATGATGGCTTAACTTCTGTTTTTCCTTTTGCAGTGTGCCAAGCATGCTGTTCAATTTTAACTTTTCTCTTTGTATTTTTTTACCTGCGCGGTCTAAAATTTCTTTTGCTAAGCCAATTTTTTGCGCTACTTCAAATGTATATGAACTGCCAGGTTGACCCACCAATAATTCATATTTTGGTTGTAAAGTTTCTGCATCAAATACCATACATGCATTGGTTACACCGTGTAAATTTTCAGCAATTAATTTAATGTTGGTGTAATGTGTAGTAACTATTCCAAAAGCCTTTTTTTTGGCTAATTCTTCTAAAATAACTTCTGCAATTGCTCCACCTAATTCAGGGTCTGAGCCTGTTCCAAATTCATCAATCAATACCAAGGTTCTTCTATTGGCATGTTCTAAAAAGTATTTCATTTTTACTAACCTACTGCTGTATGTGCTTAGCTCATATTCTATACTTTGGCTATCTCCAATATCACTATGTATTTGTTGAAATAAACTCATTACAGAGCCTTCTGCTGCTGATATAAGCAAGCCACTTTGTAACATCATTTGCAGTAGTCCAACTGTTTTTAATGTGATGGATTTTCCACCAGCATTTGGACCACTAATAATCAGAATCCTGTTTTGAACATCTAAATTTAAATTGAGCGGAATAGTTGTTTTTTTTTGCTGCTTGTTTTGCAAAAGCAGGAGTGGATGAAATGCATTCACCAATTTAATGGTTGGTTGTTGCTCCATTTGTGGTAATCTACCATTAATATCGATAGCCAAAAGTGCTTTTGCTCTTGTAAAATCTATCGCAGTAAGTGAAGTTTGATAATTTTTTATGAGCTCTTTATGCGGTCGAATATCATCGGTGAGTTGTTTCAATAAACGATATACTTCACGTTTTTCAGATTGTTCTAAATCTGCAATTTCGTTATTGATTTCAATGGTATTGTATGGTTCAATAAAAGATGTTTTACCTTTATCACTGCTGCCATGTACCAATCCTTTAACATCTCTTTTATGTTCGGCAAGCACCGATAAAACACGACGACCATTATAAAAATTTTCTTCGTTATCGCGCAGCCAGCCAAGCTTCTTAAGATCATTTATAAAGGATCGAAACCTGCGATCGGATTCTCTTCTTTTAGCACTTAAATCTCTTCTTATTTCCCCTAATTCCTTCGACGCAGAAGATTTTACTTCCCCATGAATATCAATAATATGATTAATAGCATCGATAATTTCTGTAGTGATATAAAGGCTTTCAATAATTTTAAAAAGTGCTGGATATTGCTTTTGTTTTTCAGTTAAAAAGGCAATTATTGTATTTGCTATATCGCTCACTGATCTAATATTGGTAAATTGTTCTAAGCCAATTACAGCACCTTGAATAAAAAGCAAACCAATTTCTTTACTTAAATCAGTAAAAGTAGCATCAGGAAAATGCATTTTGTGCTCAACAATACGCTTGTACTCGTCGCATTGAGCCAACAATAGCATTAGTCTTTCAACATTTTTAACAGGTTTAATTGCTGCGGCTAATTCACGTGCAGGTGCGCAACGACAGTGTTGCAACACAAGTTGTTTTATCTTGTCGAATTCAAATTGACGATCAGTATCTAAGGGGAAAAAATCCATTTTACAGCAAGCGCTTAGCTAAAATTTTAGTTGTAAACTTAATCCAGCGGTATTGCTGTTCTTTTTATTGTATTTGTAATAAGGTTGCCAATCAATACTTAAATCATCGCTTACATCAAATGTAAAAAGATGTGCATCAACCAGCGCATCTACAATATTTAAAACATATACCAAAGAAGTAACAATGATAAATAAATCTCTACTTTGATGGTACTGATCTTGCAGCGCAATTAATTGATCTGTAGAATATAAATCTAAATATTTATCAGGTACTTTAATGCTTGTATCTGTTCTTTGCAGCAGGGCATCTTTATAATCTTTATAAAGTATATGATTGCTTCTTATAAAGTAGCCCGATACTCCTAAACCAAGCCAAATTACAGGTGTTTTCCAATATTTTTTATTGTAAATCTGACCTGCACCAGGCACAATAGCACTTAGCATGATAGCTAATTTTGGACTGTGCGTGCTGGGTTTAAAAATTTTAGAAATAGAATCAGCTTTGGCTTTTTTTGTGGTAGCTACGTTTAGGTTAAAGTGCCCAGTTATAGTTTGATTGAGTAACTGAAAACGATAATTTGCCAAGGAGTTATTTTGCGATTGTGTATGATCTGCAATCAGACATAAAAATGCAAAAATATAAAGCGTACATTTAAATCTGATATGCATATTGTGGAAGCACAAAATAGAGGTCAAAAACACTATCTAAACAAGCGGTTTAAAAAAAGTTTCATTTCCTCCTCTGAGTAAAAAGGCAAAACAATTTTACCTTTTCCATTGGATGCTTTTTTTACTTCAGCATGTTTATTAAAAATTATCTTTAGTTCTTTGCTTAGATTGATATCTGTACTTGTATTGATACCAGTTTTAGAACTTGGTTTTGAAGCAATTTCATCAATACTGCTACCACTTTTGCCAGTTTCACGAACCAATTCTTCAGTATCTCGTACTGATAAATCTTGTTCAACAATAGTATTGAAAATAGCTAATTGCGTTTCTTTATTTTCTATATTGATGAGGGCGCGTGCATGACCCATGCTAATTTGCTGCTCCCTTAAGCCCAATTGAATGACTTCGGGTAATTTAAGTAAACGTAAATAATTTGTAACAGTGCTTCTTTGTTTACTCACCTTTTCCGATACAGCTTCTTGCGTAAGATCGCATTCATCAATCAATCTTTTGTAGCTTATCGCAATTTCTATGGCATCGAGGTTTTCACGTTGCACATTTTCAACCAAAGCCATTTCGAGCATGGCTTGGTCGTTAGCAATTCTAATATAAGCAGGTACTTCTGTAAGTCCTGCTAATTGCGATGCTCTAAAACGTCTTTCACCACTAATAAGCTGGTATTTATCATAGCCAAGTTTGCGCACTGTAACTGGTTGAATAATGCCATGCAGCGTAATAGAATCGGCTAATTCTTGCAAGGCAACTTCTTCAAAATAAGTTCTTGGTTGAAAAGGATTTGTTTCAATTTGAGCAATTTGCAACATGGCAATACTGCCTACCACACCAGAAGCCACTTCTGTAACGGCATTGCTACTTGTGATATCGGTTTTATTATCTTGTAAAAGGGCACTTAAACCCTTTCCTAAAGCTCTTTTCTTTAAATTATTGCTCATGATTATTCTTCTGGTAAAGTTTTTTCTTCGTTGCTTAATCTTGTGAGTCCATTTTTTTGAATAACCTCACGTGCTAAATTTAGGTAATTGATTGCGCCTTTGCTTGTAGCATCATGCATAATGATAGTTTCTCCAAAGCTTGGTGCTTCACCTAGTTTTGTATTTCTTTGAATAATAGTATCGAATACCATTTGCTGGAAATGGGTTTTAACTTCCTCCACCACCTGATTACTCAAGCGCAAACGAATATCATACATCGTTAATAAAATACCTTCAATTTCTAAATCTTGATTAAGTCTGCTTTGCACAATTTTTATGGTGTTCAATAATTTCCCCAAACCTTCTAGCGCAAAATATTCGCATTGCACAGGAATGATTACTGAGTCAGATGCTGTTAATGAATTGATGGTAACTAAACCTAATGATGGTGAGCAATCGATAATAATAAAATCATAGTCATCTTTAATTTTATGCAAAGCTGCACGCATCATCTGCTCCCGGTTTGGCATATTGATGATTTCTATTTCAGCACCCACTAAATCGATATGCGCAGGTAATAAAAATAAATTAGGTGTGCTTGTTTCTAAGATGATATCTTTTGGTTCCGCTTCATTGATAATGCATTCGTAGATGCTGGCTTTTACATTCTTAGGATCAAACCCAACCCCAGAAGTAGCGTTGGCCTGTGGATCGGCATCTACTAAAAGTGTTTTAAACTCTAGTACTGCCAAACTAGCAGCTAGATTTATAGCAGTTGTTGTTTTTCCTACTCCTCCCTTTTGATTTGCAATCGAAATTATTTTCCCCATGTTTTGTAGTTGCTGCTAATTGTTTATTATATTATTGGTATTATTTTTTAGTAGTTTTTTACTTCTCCAATTCCCATCAGCGTAAGCTCTTTGCCCTGATTATTAAATTTGTTGATAGCATCCTCATGGTCAATTTTGATGTAACCAAAAGTATCGTAATGCATGCCAATTATTTTTTTACACTTAATAAAATCAGCTGCAATTATTGCATTATCCACACTCATTGTAAAATTATCGCCCAAGCAAAGAAATGCAAAATCCAGTGTCCTAAACTCACCAATTAATTTCATGTCGTAAGTTAAGGCGGTATCACCTGAATAGTAAAAGTTGGCTTCGTGCGATTCAATAATAAATCCCATGGCGGTACCTCCATATGATCCATCGGGTAGGCTGCTGCTGTGAACAGCGGAAACACATTTTACTTTTCCAAAGTCAAACATCCATTTACCACCTGTGTTCATTGGGTGGGTTTTTTCTACGCCATTTTTGTTGAGCCATTCCACTATTTCCCAATTGGCAATAACGGTAGCATTGCTTTGTTGCGCAATGGCAATTGCATCGGCAATATGGTCAAAATGTCCGTGAGAAATTAAAATATAATCAGGATTCACCTTTTTTATATCGATGCTAGCCGCAAGCGGATTGCTAGAAATAAAGGGGTCGAATAACAATTTTTTGTTATTTACTACAATTTCAAAACAAGAATGGCCGTAATATGTTATTTGCATAGTATTTTGTTTTTTTTTGTTTTCTTCCATTTATCTTTCATTTGCAGTTTAAGATTTATGGAGCAGCATTAAAATCATGCGAATTTACGATTCTTTGCCCTTTAAAAATGTTAATAATTTAAACAGTTTTTTGTTGAAAAAATAATATGATAACTATACTAAACGCTACAAACCGCCCTGATAACAGAACCTCTGTGATTTCTCAAACTTATCAACAACTCTTAATAAGTATGGATGTGCCATTTCAGTACCTTAGTTTGGAGGACATAAAAGGGGAGTGGCTCATCAACAAAAGCATAGGTTTAAATGAAGAGGCGCTTATGTCGCTTTTTGAAAAATATATTTATGAAGTGCCTAAATTGATCATTGTTTCACCCGAGTATAATGGCAGCTTTCCGGGTATTTTAAAGTTATTTATTGATGTACTTCCGCACAAAGCATTTGACGGTAAAAAAATTGCGCTTGCAGGTGTGGCAACAGGAAGAGGAGGCAATTTACGAGGATTAGATCATTTAACAGGTATTTTGCATTATTTGAATGCTCATGTATTGCCTTTTAAACTGCCAATTTCGGGTGTTTCTGCTTTAATTAAAGATGGAAAGATTAATGATGAGTTTTTGCTTAAAGACATTCAAAAACAAATTAATCATTTTGTAAGTTTTTAGTTGCCAAAAATGCAATAGGCTTCAAAGCTAATTAGAACTTCCTAATTTAATAGTAAAATGAGCTGGAACCAAATATCAATTGGCATGTCTGCGATGTATAAGTCATAATTTAAATTATATTTTACTGGCACAAAAAGGAATATGCATATAATTTATTGATAACTTGAAAAATTACAAAAACAAAGTAGCATGCTTATTTGCTGAAGGGTAGCAATCCTTTGAAAAAACTTTGTTTTGATGCATTGCTTGTAGATGCTGAATTTGAGAGACCTTTAGCTCTTTTTATATCTTCAATTGAATAAAAAGCTTGTGGTGAAAATTGATGAATAATTGCGGTAACAAATTTTACATCTTTTCTTTTAACCACAATAAATATCAACTTTACAGCTCCTTTTTTTCCTTCACCATCTAAAACAGTATAGCTGTAATTTTTTTCAACTAAACTTTCAATTAATTTTCCAATGTCTTGCTGCGTAAAAACCCTGATTACTTGTGTTCCTATAGCTAATCTTTCTTCTATTGTAAGGCCAATATATATGCCGGTTGAATAGCCTCCAGCCCATCCCAAATAACACATAAAGTTGCTTAAATTTTTCATAACAGTGCTAATAGCAAATAGCCAAAGGAGTACTTCGAAAAAACCAATAAATGGAACCATTTTTTTCATTCCCTTATTTGCCAATACACTTCTTAAAGTGCCTAAGCTCACATCTGTTGCTCTTGAAGCAAAAATAATTAATGGGAACAATACCCATTCCGTGAAAAACTGTTTATCCAATGCGATTTTATTAAAGCACCAAATTTAATGCAATGCTATAGTATTAATAGTGGTTACAATAATATTTATTAACCAATTGCAGTTACTCAAACATTTTGTAAGATTAAATGTTTGATTTGATTACTTTTGCAATGCTTATATGGGCTCACTCAAACACCTCAATCAATATTTTTTTAAATATAAATTTCATCTGGCTGGCGGATTGTTGTTTATTATTCTTTCCAATATTTTTGCTATTTATCCTGCTCAAGTTACCAGATATACTATAGATTATTTGCATGAAGCGGTATGGCTCAATAATCAAGCGCATGGAGCAAGTTTTAAAGCACAATTACTGTCACAATTTTTCGAAGCTTTTTTTCTTTTTTTTCTGATAATAATTGTCACAACGCTTATTAAAGGGATTTTTATGTTTTTTATGCGTCAAACCATTATTGTAATGAGCAGGCATATTGAATATGAATTGAAGAATGAAATATACAAGCACTACCAAAAATTACCTGTTTCATTTTACAAACAAAATCGCACTGGAGATCTTATGGCGCGCATTAGCGAAGATGTAAGCCAAGTGCGCATGTATATTGGTCCTGCGGTAATGTACACACTCAATTTAATTGTATTGTTTACATTGGTTATTTCTGTTATGTGGCGGGTAAATTCTTATTTAACCTTGTTGGTATTGATACCATTGCCATTTTTGTCTTTAGGCATTTATCTTATCAGTAATATTATAAATAAAAAAAGCACTTTGGTGCAGCAGCAACTATCATCCTTATCCTCTGTTAGTCAAAGCTCCTTTGCAGGCATAAGAGTAATTAAATCATTTAACCGCGAAGATCAAAATATACGTCAATTTTTAACTGAATCATTAACCTTTAAATCATTGTCGTTAAAGTTAATGAAAGTAGATTCACTTTTTGCACCCCTTATTACTTTATTGATTGGCGCAAGTGCTATCATTACAATTTATATTGGAGGTACACAATTTATTAATGGCAGTATTACACTCGGTAATATTGCTGAATTTGTGATTTATGTAAATATGCTTACATGGCCAGTTACCTCAATTGGTTGGGTAAGTTCCATCATTCAAAAAGCGGCAGTATCGCAAAAAAGAATCAACGAATTTTTAACTACTACATCACAAATAAAAAATGGAAAATTGATATTGCTTTCAAATCAACCTATAAGCATTAGATTTAATAAAGTAAGTTTTACTTATCCTGAGTCAGGTATTAAGGCTTTAGAAAATGTAAGTTTTTATGTAGCACCTGGCACAAGTATTGGCATTACTGGTAAAACAGGAAGTGGTAAGTCGACAATTGCGCTCTTAATTGCACGTTTATATGATGTTGATTCAGGTGAAATATTGATAAATGAAATTAATATTAAAGCCTACGATATTGAAAGTTTAAGAAACAAAATAGGTTATGTGCCGCAAGATGTTTTTTTATTTTCGGAAAGCATTTATAATAATATTGTTTTTGGTTTAAATGAGGAAGAAAAGGTGAACCAGAATCAATTAGATGATGCTGCGCAAGCGGCAGATATTTTAGCAAATATCAAAGGGTTTCAACAAGGTTATCACACCATGATAGGGGAGCGAGGTATTACTTTAAGTGGAGGTCAAAAACAACGTTTGAGTATTGCAAGAGCTTTAATCAAAAAGCCCGATATACTCATTTTAGATGATTGTTTGAGCGCAGTTGATACAAGCACTGAAAACAGAATATTAAATAATCTTAAAGCTACTTTAGCCAATAAAACGGTGGTGTATATCAGTCATCGTATAAGCACAGTGCAGCATGCTGATCAACTCCTCGTTATTTCTAATCATGCAGTTGCTGCGCAGGGCACGCATGAAGAATTGCTCGCTCTAAAAGGTGAGTATTATGAGCAATATCAATCGCAGTTGATGGAACGAGAGGTAATACGTGAATAAGACTGTTAACATACATTGTTAGCATTATTATAACATGAGCGTTTAAAATACTATTTTTTCAAGAAAAATAATTGAATATTCGCCATGAAATAAAGCGCATAAATTAAACCTATCATGAATAAAATAATAAAAGCACAAGGAACCAATTACAAAGCATTGTTTACCTTAGTTACGGTCTTCTTTTTTTGGGGCTTTGTAGCTGCAAGTAACGATATTTTAATACCTGTTTTTAAGAAAGCGTTTAACCTAACACAAGGTGAAAGCCAGTTGGTTTCGCTTGCTTTTTACATTGCTTATACCGTTGGATCGCTTATTTATATGGCCATTTCTTTATTGATAAAAGAAGACATCGTAAATAAAATAGGCTACAAAAATGGATTGTCTTTAGGTTTATTAATTTCAGCCTTAGGTACTTTATTGTTTTATCCTGCCGCAAATACAGGTTCATTTACCTTAATGCTTTGTGGGTTGTTCATTGTAGCTTTAGGTTTTTCTTTGCAGCAAACCGTCGCTAATCCCTTGGCTATTTCATTAGGCCCAGTTCAAACAGGTTCGCAACGTTTAACTTTGGCTGGAGGCGTTAATAATTTTGGAACAAGCATAGGGCCCCTGATTGTAAGTTTTGCTATTTTTGGAGCAAGCACAAGTACGCATACTGATATGAGTATTGAAAGTGTAAAAGGACCATATTTAATTTTAGGATTGGCATTTTTAATAGTTGCTGTTTTATTAAAGTTTTCGAGTTTGCCCGATAAGCCTGAAGCCATTGCAGAAAGCATTGAGGGAGGTATACAAGATAGAAAGTCAGCATTAAAATATCCTCAATTGGTACTAGGTATGATTGCTATTTTTGTGTATGTAGGGGTTGAGGTTTCAACAGCCAGTAACTTACCAGCTTACATGGAAAAACACTTAAATTTATTAACTAAAGATATTGCACCTTATATTTCATTGTATTGGGCAAGTTTAATGATTGGCCGCTGGACAGGGGCTGTGGAGGTGTTGAGCAACAATTTAAATACCCAAAAAATATTGAAATTAATTATGCCTTATGTAGCCTTTATTATATTTTTAGCTGTAAATGCCATTGCCGGAAATGATTTAGCTCCTTTTTATGTTTATGCTGGTGTAATTTTAATTTTGATTGTGGCTGATATTATTAGTAGGGGCAATCCAACACGCATGCTATTTATATTTTCTATATTAGGTGCTGTAGCAATTGTTACCGGCATGCTTACTAATGGCATGGTGAGTGTTTATGCTTTTACCAGTGTAGGATTATTTTGTAGCACTTTATGGCCATGCATATTTACATTGGCAATTAGTGGTTTAGGTAAAAACACAAGCCAAGGCAGTAGTTTCTTAATTATGATGATTATGGGCGGCGGCATTGTAAGTTGGTTTCAAGGCCTTGTGGCCGACCACTCCGATATACAATCTAGTTACTGGGTGGGTGTGCTGTGCTTTTTATATTTGGCTTTTTATGCCATTGCAGTAAGAGGCATTTTAAAGAAACAAGGCATTCAATTTGATCAAGTGCAGCTAAGCGGGCATTAATTTATTAAAACCCAAATTAAGCAGGAGGAATTGTAATACCAATGTGATTTATAAATTATGCCAATAATTTAAAATCTTATACCATTTGTATTTATTAAATAGCCCAAAGCTATTTAATAAATTTACAATGGTTAATGCCGATATAACAAAATATAGTTCAATAAAATTGGACTATTTGTTTTGT
>CAMBZU010000060.1 GCA_945872355.1 Chitinophaga pinensis | reverse complement strand
TTTAACCCAAATTAATCAATAGGAGATTTAAAAAATCGAACTACTTGATTTAGTTGGGTTAATCCCGATATAGAAAATGTTATCAGATTTGTAAAAATCTGATTTACAATTTCTTTATCGTTTACGCATTTCTAATGCGTAATCTGGGTTTAACCCATTTTTTCAATGAAACTATGCCTTGTTATCTTAGGCTATGTTTTTTAAGTGTAATTTGAGAAGAAAAGGAGGGAAATAATTAATTTAAAATTCCTTCATCACCAAAGCTGTAATAAGCATTCTCTCCAATAATGAGATGATCTAATAAATTAATATCAATAAAAGCAGCAATTTCCTTGAGTTTGTGCGTGATTTTAATATCGGCTTCACTTGGTCTTAAATTTCCAGATGGATGATTATGACAAAGAATAATCCCGCAACAGCGAGGCATTTCAATTGCATGTTTCATAATAATTTTGCCATCAACCACGGTTCCTGTGGTGCCGCCTTTACTCAAATTTATTTTTGATAAAACCTCATTGGCTCTGTTGAGTAATAAAATCCAAAATTCCTCGTGCGGCAAATCACTTAAATGCGGCAAGAGCTCTTCGTAAGCATCTTTACTTGATGTTATTTTTACTTTTTGAACAACATCAGTATCTTTTCTTCTTCTCCCTAGCTCTGTGGCCGCAATAATGGTTATCGCTTTTGCTTCGCCTATGCCATTAAATTTGATTAAATCATTGATGGTGAGTTTGCCTAAATCATTTAAATTATGCTTTACACTTGCAAGCATACGTTGACTCAACTGCACTGCAGTTTCTTTTTTACTTCCCGAACCAATCAATATCGCTATTAACTCTGCATCTGTTAATACAGCGCGCCCTTTCAGCATCAGCTTTTCTCTTGGCCTATCTTCTTCAGCCAAGTGCTTTATGGTTATATTTTGATTTTCCTCTCCCAAGCGCAATAAATTACTTTTTGTTCTTCGCGTCTTTTTGTTGCTGAGCTTGTTTGGCCATTTCTTCTAACTTTGCTTGAAAGCCCGATTTTTTGGCAGCAGGTTTCTTTTTGTGCTCCTGAATTTTTCTGTGAATTTCATCTTCATTCACCAATTTTTTAATAATGGCTTGTTGTGTAAAAGTCATCATGTTGGCTAAGAAGTAATAGTAACTAAGACCTGCAGAATAGTTATTGAATACACCTAAAAATACAACAGGCATTAAGTACATTACCCATTTCATACTTTCCATTTGAGCGTTTCCAGAAAACTGACTGCTATTCATTCTTGTATAAAGCAAGGTTGAAACAGTCATCAATAAAGTAAATAAACTCACATGGTCACCATACCAAGGAATGGTAAATCCTAAATCATATATTGAATCGTAAGTTGATAAATCTGTTGCCCATAAAAATCCTTTTTGACGTAACTCTATTGAAGCAGGGAAAAAACGGAACATCGCAAATAAAATTGGCATTTGCAGCAATACAGGTAAGCAGCCACCTAAAGGATTAACACCTGCTTTTTTATACAATTCCATTACTGCACTTTGCTTTTTCATTGGGTCTTCGCTGCCAAACTTGGCGTTAATTTCATCCATTTCGGGCTTCAACACCTTCATTTTTGCGGTACTTAAAAAGGCTTTGTAAGTTAAGGGTAACAATACAATTTTAATAAGTAAAGTCAACACCAAAATAATAATACCATAACTCCAATTTAAACTATCTAAAAAGTTAAAAACAGGGATTACTGCATACTTATTTATCCAACCTAAAATGCCCCAGCCAAGTGGTATTTGTTTTTCAAAACCTTGGTCAAATGCCTTTAACGTTTGAAAATGATTTGGACCAATATAAAACTCAAAATCATATGTAACAGCATTACTTCCGCTATAAGCTAATTCTAAATTTGCTTTAAGTTCTTTGGTGTATTTTTTTGATTGCTGTAAACCTATGGTTTCTAAATTGCCTTTTTGAAAGCCTTGCTTTGAAACCAACACACTGGTAAAGTATTGTTTTTTAAAACCAATCCAATTTGTTTTCTTTTCTAATGGCTCTTGTTTATCGCCGGCTTCAGTTAAATAATCTATTTCATTGCCTTCATTAAATTGATAATAAATGGTAGAAGCATTCGTTTCTCCATCTTTATATTTTTCAGTTGATAAAGCTTTTTCTTTCCAGTCTAAGGTAATCTTATCCTTGTTCGTAATTACATCGGCCAAACCAACCATGTTTACTTTAAAATCAAACAGGTATGAATTTCCTTTTAAAGTATAAACATACTCCAAATACTGACTTGGAGAAATTTCCATTCTTAACTTAAAGCTGTTGGAATCATTTCCTGCTAAGCTAAAAGATTTACCTGTTGGTTTAAAGTAAAAATCTTCAGTATTAATAGTTTTGTTTTGATTATTGAATACGAAGTTAAACTGCGAAGAATCTATATCTCCAATAGTTAATGGCAAACTATCATGTGTAGTATATTTTTTTAAAACCACAGAAGTTATTCTGCCGCCCTTATTGCTGATGTTTATTTTTAATAGCTCATTTTCTAACACATAGTTTTCTAATGAACCAGTGGCTGCTGCGTAAAATGACCCGAATTGTTGTTGTAAAGCCACATTTTTTACCGAATCTGAAGCTGTTGTATCAGTAAAAGCTAGGTTTTCAGATTTAACTGCGTCGGCAATTTGATTTTGTACTGCTACTTTTTGATTTACTTTAGTGATGGCTGCAATTGAATCGCGATAGTGCTTTTGAATTGCTATTTCATCTCTACTCGGACTATTATATATGCTGGCTCCAATTAATATTGCGCCAATTAACAATAACCCTAAAACCGTGTTCTTATCCATAATTTATTTACCTCATTTTTAACAAGTCGCAAAGATAGAACGAATTAGGAATGCTAAAAGAAAATATTTAACACTTACAGTATTTTAACGAAGTTTGGTTTAAATCAATGTAAATCAGTTGATAAGAGCTAATTGTTGGCCTTTCAATTAGCTAAAAAGATTAAAAATGCTACTTATTTAAACAAAGAGTTGATGCTATTACACTTATAAACGAGTAATACCGATGTTAAATAACTAATGACCCAAATTTGTTGAACACATTTGATTTTTAAATTGCAGCTGATTAATAACTGCTGTTCAAATATCAATTTAAAAACAATTTTCGATTTGATTGAATAACTTCAGGATTTAATAAAATGGATTTAGCGTATTGCAAAGCATTTGATGAATAATGCGCATAGGCTTCATCGCTCATTTCAATAAAAGCGTCTAATGCTTTTGTAAAATCAACAACATCAACAGGTAAATCATAGCCAACACCTTTCTGTTGCAGGTTGCGCCAAGGCGTATTTTGAGAAATAATTATAGGAAGTGCAAAAGACATAGCTTCTACAATAGCATGTCCATAGTTTTCATGCCAAGTTGGTAAACAAAATACATGTGCCTGCTCATAATATTGCCTCAATTTTTCTTGAGGAACTGCGCCGATGTATTGGTAATTTATTTTTGCACTTTTTAATGAAGTTTGTATAGCGTTAAAATAAGCTTCATCTTCAATTGCACCAATAATTGTAAGATGAAATTGTGCTTTGTATTTACTCGAAATTATTGCATTTGCTAATAATTGAAGGTTCTTTTTTATAGCTATTCTTGAAACAAAAATGATGTTTAAAATAGGAGTTGAAGTTTTAGATCTTACTTCAACATTTTGAGGCAAAATTGCTAAATTCTCAGCCACTTCAGCAATAGAATGCTTACCTATAATTTTCTTAATTTCTGCAACTTCTAAATCTGTAGAGGCATGCCAAATAATTGAATTAAACAAACCTTTAAAACGAGCGTAAATAAAAAACAATTTCTTTTTTAATGGTTTTATTGCTAATGCACCTTTGCCAAGCATACCTCTTGGCGCCAAAATGATTTTTACCTCTTTCAATTGTTGGTCTTTTTTTACAATTGAAAGTGGTAAAAGCGTAAAATTCTTAGAAAATAAGCTGTTCAAATAAACTACATCAGGTTTCACTTCATTCAGCAATTGCAAATACCTTTCAGCATTTTGATACATGATATCTAAATAAATAACCTTTGCAAAACCTAAATGAAGCCATTTGTTTTCTTCTATCCCGGCAAGCGGTGATGCCTCGCCCAGGTCTTTATTTGATGTTATCACATAAAATTCAGCTTCTTCTCCAAAGGTGGATGTAATGTTTAAAACAGATCGAATTGGACCTCCTGCTTTATAGGCTGGCACAAACCAATCAATGAATATTACTATTTTCCTTTTCAAACTAAACTTATTTTATAAATTTCATTAATTTTTCTGCCCAAGTAGCTGGTGTAATTGTTAATGATAAAGCAATGCTTTTATTTTTCATCGCATTGTATTCATCAATATTTAATTGCATCATTTTTATTAGCACTTCTTTGAGTTTTTTTACATCATGAGCAGGAAACAAAAAACCGTTTGCTGTATTCATTAAAAACCGTTCTGAACTTCCTACTTTATCACTACAAATAACTGGATAACCCGCTGCCACAAATTCATGCAAAGATACGCCCCAAGGCTCAAAATGACTTGGTAAAACATAGATGCTGGTTAGTTTTATAACTTCATCAAACGCATCAGGTTGTAAAAAACCCAAGTGTTTTATCTTAGGATGTTGTAATCTGTTTTCCCATTGATCGCCAGTGCCAACACACCACAATTCCCAATCATTGGGGTTTTCATTTTGAATTTCAATAAAGGCATTCCAAAGATCAAAAATTCCTTTGTGTTGCACATATCTCCCCACATATAAGAGCCGCTTAGGAAATGAACTTGTTTCGCTCGATTTCAAGCGCAAACCATAATTTGTAAACAATTCAACATCAGCCGAGTAAAATCCCTTTTGAATATTTGTTTCTTTAAAGCCTAATTTTGTAGCATAAGCGTGCTGTTTTTCTCCCGGTACCCAAGCATGAGAAAATTTAGTTTTAATAAAAAATGGACTCAATAAGGAGGCTATTTTTTGCTTAGTGTCGCCTCTCCAATGATTATCTAAGGTTAATACAGTGGGAATCTTACCTTTAAAAATACTGCAAACTTTAACATATAACTTATCCATCCATCCTGAGCAAATAATCAAATCGGGATTGGTTTTTTTTACAAATGTCAACAGCTCGTTGTCCGTAAAAATATTTTTTTCAAATACTTCAATGCCTTTGAAATTAAAATTAAAGGGAGCTTCCTTATTTGTTGGCCATCTAATTACAGTTATTTTTACATTAGGGTAAAGTTCAAGTACTTTTTTCATACAAGCTATTGAATAACCCGCTAATTCACTATATAAAAAAAGTATGTTCATATTTATTGTGATTGTTGAATTTTCAATCGAAACTTCATCGCTATTGTGCTACTTTTTTTTGCCAATAAAAATAGGTCAAACTATTCACATTAAATCAAAAAACGTCACAAATATAGATAAACATTCAATAATTTAAGACCTTGATTTAAGATGTAAAATAAAATAGAATTCAAATATAAATTACCCTGCAAACAATACTTTTCATGAAATCATAATAATGGCGCCAAAAATAAAAATAGTGGTTGAGAAATTTTAAAATACACAGTCGCAGGTTGCTTTTGTTTGTAAAATTAAAAATGCATTACGTTAAAATAGTAGAGATTTTTAAACTCGTCCTTATGCGATTGCAATCCTTTTATAGCCTTTTGATCATTTTTGCAAATCATATAGTGCCTTGTAAATTTATGCAGTAAACCAACACAAAATAGGCTCCACTTTCTATGTTTGTCACTTTATAGGCTATAATTAAACAATATATGTCTATAAAACGTTTGTTGCTTCTAATAAATTAGTTTACTTTCGCGCCTACTTTTTTAAGGCACTAAAACAAATTTCACAAAATAGCAATTACTCTCCTTCAAATTGGAAAATATGTCAACTACGCAAGAACCAAAAGAAATAACTCAGACAAGCGGATCTGTAATAAAACAAATGAGCATTAATAACCACGAGCAGGTTGTTTTTTGTAATGATAATGAAACTGGTTTAAAAGCCATCATTGCAATACATAACACTGTGCTTGGTCCTGCCCTAGGTGGAACACGCATGTGGGCATACAACAATGAGGCTGAAGCGTTAAACGATGTTTTGCGTTTAAGCCGCGGAATGACCTACAAAGCAGCCATTAGTGGCTTGAACTTAGGTGGTGGAAAAGCTGTAATTATTGGCGATAGCAAAAAAATAAAAAACGAACAGCTGATGCGCAGGTTTGGTAAGTTTGTGAATAGCCTTGGTGGAAAGTATATCACTGCCGAAGATGTTGGCATTGGCACCAAAGATATGGAATATGTTAAAATGGAAACAAACTTTGTAACTGGCATTCCCGAATCAATGGGCGGTAGCGGAGATCCTTCTCCTGTAACAGCTTTTGGCGTTTATATGGGTATGAAAGCAAGTGCAAAATTTGCTTATGGTAGCGATTCGCTTCAGGGTAAAAAGGTTTTTGTACAAGGCATTGGCCATGTAGGCGAAAATTTGGTTGACTACCTCGTTAAAGAAGGCGCAATTGTTTCTATTTTTGATATCAACGAAGAAAGATTAGTTGAATGCGCTAACGCAACTGGTGCAACTATTTTCAAAGGTAATGATGTATATGAATCAGATATGGATATTTATGCCCCATGTGCTTTAGGCGCCACTTTAAATACAGATTCAATCTCTAAATTAAAGTGTTCAATAATTGCAGGTGCTGCCAACAATCAGCTCGAAGACGAGATGCTACATGGTAAAATGTTGCTCGACAAAGGAATTGTTTGGGCGCCAGATTTCCTTATCAACGCAGGCGGACTTATCAATGTGTATAGCGAGTTAAATGGCTATAACCGTGAAGAAGCGATGAACAATGCCCAAAAAATTTATGATTTAACAGGATCTATTCTTAAAACAGCCCAAGCAGAAAACATAACAACCATTGTTGCTGCAAAAAATATTGCTGAAAAAAGAATTGCTGAAATTGGAAAAATGAAACTTTCTTAATATTTAAGTTTAACTCACCCCTCCTGCATAGTACTTTTTATAACGCTTTAAACAATTTTACATCATTTCAATGCTAAACAGAAGGCATTTAAGAGTAAAGGCACTTCATTTTTTATACGCTGCTTTTCAATCAGGAAAATTTGAATTCGCCAAAGGGGAAAAAGAATTATTAGGAGGTATCGAAAAAGTTTACGACTTATACCTTTACTTTTTAAGTTTAGTTCAAGAAGTTACTGAGCAAGCACTTCAAGAAATTGAAATGGCCAAGGTGAAGCATCTTCCTACGCAAAGCGACTTAAGCCCAAACATGCGTTTTGTTGAAAATCAAATTGGAAAATTACTTTCCACAAATCTTGAACTTGCAAAAAAATGTAACAACAAAAAAATTGCATGGAATGAGGAACCTGAAATGATAAAGAAGTTCTTCTTTCTTATAAAAAACGATGAAAGATATAAAGCCTACATGGCCGAAGATGCGCCAACAGGTTTTGAAGAAGATAAAAAAATATGGCTCTACATTGTAAGGGAGTTAATGTTTGATTTTGAACCTTTTCAATTTTATTTCGAAGAGAAAAGTATCATCTGGATTGATGATTTTCAATTAGTGTACAACGCAACTATCAAAACAATTGAAGATTTTAAAGAAACAGACAACGAAAATAAATTTTTACCGTCATTGTATAAAGACGAGGAAGATGATAGAAAGTTTGTGCTTGAATTGTATCGTAAAACTTTATTAAATGATAAAGAAAACGAAGAGGTTATTTCAAAAATGACTGATAATTGGGACGTAGAAAGAATAGCTATGATGGATGTATTGCTTATGAAAATGGCCATCACAGAAGCAACCACCTTCAGCAACATTCCTGTTAAAGTTACTTTGAATGAATATATTGAACTTTCAAAAAATTACAGCAGTCCAAAAAGTAAAGTATTTATAAACGGAATACTTGATAAAATTTTTGAATTGTATAAAACCGAAGGTAAAATTAAAAAAGCAGGTAGAGGTTTAATTGAATAATAGAATATCAATCATGAATTATAAATTTATAAATGTTTTTTTTATTGCGCTCGCACTCATTGTTGGCGCCTGTGGCAATAATAAATCAGATGGCTTTGATGCTAAAATTGATACAGATTTAGTAAATCATGATGTTACTGACGATGCTGCCGATAAGCCGCAAATTCAATTTGAAGAAATCAACTTTGCCTTTGGCAAAATTAAAGAAGGCGATAAAATATCACATGCCTTTAAGTTTAAAAATACAGGAAAATCAAACTTAATAATTGGAGATGCACGCGGTAATTGTGGCTGTACGGTGCCAAAATATCCAACACAGCCTATTGAACCAGGTGAAGCTGGCGTGATAGATGTAGAATTTAATAGTGCTGGCAAACATGGCATGCAAAAGAAAACGGTTACACTTGTTACAAACTGTGTGCCCAGCACCAGAATACTAACTATAACTGGTGAAGTTAATCCAATTGCAGAATAAAATATAATATAACAACAACAAATAAAACCAACTATGATTTTTAATATTCTATTAATGGCTGCTCCTCAAGCAGGTCAACAGCAAAATCCAATCATGAGCTTTCTTCCAATTGTGCTTATAATAATTGTATTTTATTTTTTCATGATACGTCCACAAATGAAAAAAGCCAAGGAACAAAAGAAATTTCGTGAAGGATTAAAGAAAGGGGATAAAATTGTTACCATTGGTGGCTTACATGGTAAAATTGCTGAGGTGCAAGATACTACCATCATTATTGAAACAGAAAGTGGTATAAAATTAAAATTCGAAAAATCAGCAGTGTCTTTAGATCAATCTGTTAGTTTAGGAACACCACAATAATTTATACTTTGCTTAGCGTTTACAAGCATTTGTTTTTATTACTTACATTTGTTAAGTAATTCATTTTAAATGAAGAAAACGAACCCATCTCAAAGCAATTCGTTGCTCTCTAAGTTCTCTCCCAAACGATTAGACAAAAGGTTATCTGTTTTCATGATTTGCCTCTTGTTTTCTTCTATGTTTTGGTTGCTTACTGCGTTCAGCAAAGAATATACTGCCGAGGTGTCTTTTAACGCTTGCTTTTTAAATTTACCTTCCGATAAAATATTAATTAAAGATCTTCCTTCAAAAGTTGCGGTCAAAATAAAGGCTTCAGGCTTCTCGCTATTGGGCGTGCAATACAGTGCAAAATTAGATACTTTGTTTATTGATGCCTCCAATGTAAAAAAATACCTTAATGATAATAATGCGAATGAAATATATTATCTGCTGTTAAACAATCAACTTTCTTTAATGGCTGAGCAGCTCGGTGGAAGTATGAAAGTGGAAAAGATTTATCCAGATACTGTTACTTTTGTGTTTGATCAAAAAGCACAAAAAATTGTTCCTGTTAAATTAAATTTAACCTACAGTTTTGCGAAACAATATCAATTAAAAGGTGCTGTAAAAATAATTCCTTCCAGTATCTTGATTAAAGGACCAAAAACACTGCTCAATGAAATCGATTTTTTAGAAACTGAAGCACATCAAATTGCGCAAATTGAAGCTACAAAAAGGCATATTATTCCTTTAAAAAAGAGCAATAACCAAAGTGTTGATTATGGTATCGCTTCAATAGTTGCCGAAATTCCAACCGAGAAATATACCGAAGCTGAAGTGGTGCTGCCGGTGCAAGTTAAAAATGTTCCTTTTGGATATGTTGTGAAAACCTTTCCTGCACAAGTAAAAGTTAAATATAATGTGTCGCTGCAGCATTATGATCTTGTTAAGCCTGAGCAATTTTTAATTGAAGCAAACATCAATGAAAAAACAGGAATAAGTAACAATCGAATAAAAGTGAACCTTGTCAAAATTCCTGCTATTGTAAGCAAAGCCAAAATAATAAACCCACAAGTGGAATTTATAATGCGAAAACTTTGAAAAAAATTGGATTAACAGGGGGCATTGGATCAGGCAAATCATATATTGCTAAAATATTTGAAGCGCTTGCTGTGCCTGTGTTTTATGCCGATGATGAAGCCAAAAAAATTCTCAACAAACCTGAAGTGTTAAATGAAGTAAGTAAAGCATTAAATGAAAATGTTTTTGATGCTCATTCAAATTTAGCCGATCGAAAAAAAATTGCAAGTCTTGTTTTTAATGCACCCGAAAAATTAAAGTTGCTCAATCAAATTATTCACCCCAAAGTGGAGTTTGCCTTTAAGAGTTGGTGTGCAATTAATACTACTAAAAAATATGTTATTAAAGAAGCGGCCATTTTATTTGAAAGTGAAGCTTATCTTAATTTAGATGGCGTAATTTGTGTGTTGGCGCCAATCGATTTGAGATTAAAAAGAGTGGCCGAGAGAGATCAAATTGATGAAAAAGAAATTGCCCAAAGAATAAAAAATCAATGGACAGATGAACAACGTATAGCCCAGTCAAATTGGCTTATCAATAACGATTTGCAGCATGAATTACTAAGTCAAGTTTTGCTTATTCATCATAAAATTTCAACGCTATAGGCGCATGCAAAAGATTTTTAATTCAAATCAAATTAAGCGTTGCGACGAATATACCATTGCAAATGAACCAATAGCTTCAATAGATTTGATGGAGCGAGCCGCAAAGGCTGTTTTTCAATTTTTAATTGATACAGTTGAAGCTGATATTTTTGAAATTTATTGCGGACAAGGCAACAATGGTGCAGATGGTATAGCTTTAGCGCGAATGCTCATTCAAGCACAAAAAAAAATAGCAGTTTATGTGATTTCGCTGAAGGAAAAAGGCACTAAAGATTTTGAACTAAACTTGCAAAAACTTAAATTATTACATGATGCTAAAATTGTAGCCTTGGCATCAAGTTCCGATTTTGTAATTCCTCATCATAAAGCTGTTATTATTGATGCCTTAATGGGCACAGGGGCAAAACGAGCTGCTGATGGTTTGATAAAAGAAACAATAGATTTTATTAATTACCAATCAAATGATAAAATAGCCATTGATGTTCCTTCAGGATTACTTTGTGATGAACCTCTTCTGCAAAATAGTGTTGTGGTTAATGCAACTGCCACTTTAAGCTTTCAGTTCATGAAACTGGCTTATTTATTTCCTGAAAATAACAAGTACATCGGTAAAATAAAACTACTTGATATTGGTTTAAGCAGGCACTTCATTGAAAGTGAAAATACCAAGCACTTTTTTATTGATCTCGAATCAATTCATAAAATTATTCCAGCGCGTAAACTTTTTGCGCACAAAGGTAATTTTGGGCATGCCATGTTATTGGTTGGTTCAGCAGGTAAATATGGCGCTGCATTGCTTGCCGCTAAAGGCTGCTTAAGAAGTGGTGCTGGGTTGCTAACGGTTCACAGCGCAAGTAATTTAGAGCATGCTTTAAATGTATATTTACCTTCGGCTATGTTTAATGCAGATCCTCAGCAAGATAAAATTAGCCAAGTCCCAGAACTATCAAAATATAATGTATTAGCTGCCGGTTGCGGTATTGGTGATGCACCCGAAACGGTGAAGGCTTTAAAGGTTTTAATTCAACAATGTAAATCATCTTTAGTACTTGATGCTGATGCCTTAAATATTTTAGCTGAAAATAAAACTTGGTTAACTTTTTTACCTCCTGGCACTATAATAACGCCACATCCAAAAGAATTTGAACGTTTAGCCGGTAAATGGAGCAATGGTTTTGAAAGACTACAAATGCAAAAAGATTTTTCTGTAAAGTATAATTGCTATGTTGTTTTTAAAGGTGCCTACACTTGCGTGAGCTCACCCTTGGGCAATTGCTATTTTAATTCAACCGGAAATGCTGGCATGGCAAAAGGTGGAAGTGGCGATGTGCTTACAGGTATTATTACTGGTTTGTTAGCGCAAGGTTTAAATCATGCCGAAGCATGCATTGCAGCTGTCTATTTTCATGGGGTAGCTGGCGATTTAGCAAAACAGAAACAAGGTGAAATAAGCATGTTGCCCGAAGATTTGATTGAACAATTAGGCAATGCTTTTACCAAGATTATTAATAATTAATTGCAATATTATTAGCGCTATAAACAATGTTTTGTTGGTTTAATAGGTCAACATGAATTTTTTGAAACGCTCCTTTCAATTTTTTTATTTAAGTTTGGCTTTCAATTAAATGAATGGCTTTGAAAAGTACTTTACTCAAAATTTACAACTTTCCGCTTCTTTCAAAAGAAAAAACCAACCAAAATCAAAAAAAGATTCGTGATGTTGAGTGGGAGGCTGTTAAGCCATTTATTAAAGCAGGAAAATTTTTAGATGTTGGCTGTGGTGCTGGCTATGCCATGCAGCGCGCGCAGGAAGACACAAACAGTGAAGCTTTTGGTATTGATCCCGATCCAATGGGCCATGGAGTTGGCCGGCAAGGAAGTAATTTTGCTGTTAAAGCTGAAAATATTCAAAAAGCTTTCGCTGAACAAATTCCCTTTGCTGACAGTATGTTTGAAACTGTTTATTCATCTCATGTTTTAGAACATGTAAATGATGAAATAAAAAGTTTGCACGAAATGAGCAGGGTGTTAAAAAATGATGGTGTGTTAATCATTGGAATGCCTACAGCGTCAATGGCTGCTATCAACTGGGCAACAAATTTGATGTTTACTACGCATCATCGCTTTGTCAATTTTTTCTTTTCTCCATTTATTAATACTACCAAAACAAGTTTTAAAGAGTTATTTATTCCACGCTCTCATAGTAAAGAAGGTAGCTCGTTATTGTTCGATTTAAAAGCTTATAAAGTAAAGCGATGGGAGCAAGTGATATCACAAGTTTTTGAAGTACAAAAAGTAGTGTTACCGGCTTTGTATGCATACCCCGAAATGCGCCAATGGTTTGGTATGAAAAAATCTTCAAAGTATAGCAGCAGCGTATTTTTTATTTGTGTGAAAAAGAAATAATATGCGATTTGTTTTTTTAGATAAAAAAAATGAAACCAATACACACTTAAAAGCATTATTTTTCGTTAACTACCTTAACTTTGAAATGCGTTTATCGTGATTAAAAAAAATATTGCACTCATTTTATCTCTACTCTTATTCATTACATCTTGTAAAAAAAGAGCCTAAAACACCAACCTGTATCAATAGTAAAGTGAATGAATTTAAATTTACTATTTCCTGCAATATGGGCGCTAATGTTAAGCGGTAT
This sequence comes from Chitinophaga pinensis, assembly GCA_945872355.1. Lineage (GTDB taxonomy): Bacteria > Bacteroidota > Bacteroidia > UBA4408 > UBA4408 > CAIKXD01. The sequence continues at coordinate 10,557 of CAMBZU010000060.1, read as the reverse complement.
GAATTTCAAGCAAAAAGAGTTTATGTTTTTGATCCTGGTACCTGCGGTGCAGATATGACTTCGGAAGTGTTTGATGAAAACTGCAACTCAATTGGTTTTTTAGTCGGTATTACCGGCAATACAAAGATTAATGGAGAAGATTTTAATTCCGCAAAATATACAAGTACCATTTGGCAATTGTAAAAGCAAAAAGCCTGCTGATATAAAAATCAGCAGGCTTTTTTTTTAATAGAACCTATTTAGTTGCCTATTAATTCATAACTTCTTTTAATAAATTTAGTTAACTCTTCACCTTTTAGTAAGTTTTGTGAAAGCAAAGCTAAATCGGCTGATTGCTTCAACATTTCTTTCTTCTTTGTTTCGTCTTTTTCGTGAATTGCTTTTCCTATTAAAGGATGATTACTGTTCACCACCAAATTGTAAATCTCAGGCATGTTACCATAAAATCCGCTCATTGCACCACCGCCCATCGCTTGCATTTCTTTCATTCTGCGCATAAACTCAGGGTTGGTAATTTGCATTGGTTGGTCTGTTTCACTTAAACTTTCGAATGCAACTGTAAATTTGTTAGCTGGTAAAACACTCTCTATGATTGGCTTTAAATCATTTTGTTCAGTCTCAGATAACTTGCTAGGCATAGCTTCTTCTTTGTTAATCAACTTATCTATTGTATCAGCATCAACACGAACAAAGGTAGCATCCGAATTTTTACGTTCAATAAAATCAATAAAATGCGCATCAATTGGGCTGTCCATTACCAAAACTTCATAGCCTTTTTCTAATGCTTTTTCTACAAATACATGCTGATCTGTAGGGTTATTAGTGTACAAATAAACTTGCTTATTATTTTTATCTGTTTGTGTTGGTTTAATTTTCTCTGTAAGCTCATCAAAGGTATAGCAAGCACCTGCAGTGTTTTTAAACAAGTTAAACTTGATGGCTCTTTCATAAAACTTTTCTTCCGAAAGCATACCATATTGCACAAATACTTTTAAATCATCCCATTTAGCTTCAAAGTCTTTGCGATCAGCTTTAAAAATTTCTTCTAATTTATCAGCCACCTTTTTAGTAATATGACCTGATATTTTCTTCACACTTGCATCTGCTTGCAAATAACTGCGCGATACATTCAGCGGGATATCTGGAGAGTCAATCACACCTCTTAACAAAGTTAAAAAATCGGGAACAATATGCTCTACTGCATCGGTTACAAATACTTGGTTTGAATAGAGTTGAATTTTGTCTTTTTGAACTTCTAAGGTCTTTTTTATTTTCGGAAAGAAAAGAATACCCGTAAGGTTAAAAGGATAATCAACATTTAAATGAATGTGAAATAATGGATCTTCAAAGTTAAAAGGATACAACTCTCTATAAAAAGATTTGTAATCTTCATCGCTTAAATCGGCGGGCTTTTTTGTCCAGGCAGGGCTGGTGTTATTAATGATATTGTCAACCTCAGTTTCTACATCTTTATCATCAACTTTGCTGTGTTCTTTTTTAGTTCCAAACTTAATGGCTGCAGGTAAAAATTTACAGTATTTTTTGAGTAAACCTTCAATTTTTCCATCTTCTAAAAACTCCTCAGAATCCTCTGCTACGTTTAAGATAATGGTAGTTCCTCTTTCTTTTTTATCGCTTGTTGTAATTTGATATTCAGGATCTCCTTCACAGCTCCAATGCACAGCTTCTGAACCTTCTCTGTGAGATAAAGAAATAATTTCAACTCTTTTAGAAACCATAAAGGCAGAGTAAAAACCAAGTCCAAAATGACCAATAATTGCACCTGCTTCTGGGCTTTTATCTTTATACTTATCTATAAACTCTGTTGCACCACTAAAGGCAATTTGTGTAATGTACTTTTCAATTTCTTCGGCTGTCATACCAATACCTTTGTCGGCTATGGTAATGGTTTTGGCTTCCTTGTTTACCGATACTTCAATGGTAGTATCACCAATATCGCCTTTGGCTTCGCCTAATGCACTTAACGCTTTTAGTTTTTGAGTGGCATCAACCGCGTTACTAACTAATTCGCGAAGAAAGATCTCATGATCGCTGTATAAAAACTTTTTAATGATCGGAAAAATATTCTCCGTTTGAACATTTATTTTACCTGTTTGTGTACTCATATTGTAGTTTAATTTTGTATTTATTTGACTTCTGCCCCAATGCCAAACACTATGCCAATCAAGTAAAACTGACAAATTGACTTTTTACTGCCAGCATCCCAGCTCTTGGTTTTATTGTAAGATTAGATAGGTAAAAATAATAGGCTGAATTTCTCTGAAAATTTGAAAGTTGCAAAAACGGATTAGCATTAAAATTCAATTACCTTAACCCTAATAAGTAATACCAATGTGATTTATAAATTATACCAATAATTTAAAATCTTACATTGGTACAAAAAGGAAGTTAACTTGCTTTATCGATTTGCTTTGAAAAAAAAATCCCTGCTCAATTGCTTGGCAGGGATTTCTATCATATTTATAAGTATTTAGAAACGCTTGTGTGAAGCGATAGTTCCATTTTGATAAACTTGCTCATCTGTTTTTTTGCCTTTAACATCAAACCAAACCCAAGTACCATCTTTTTTACCATTTACATAATTTCCTTCGGCGTTAACTTGACCGTTTTCATAATATAAAGTCCATTTACCTTCTTGACCCATTTGCTTGGTAATCTTACCTTCGCTTTGTACTTTGCCATTTTTATGGTAATAGCTTGCTTTTCCGTTTTCAAAATCAACTACATCAGCCATTGAACCATCAATGTTGAAGTTTTTCCAAACACCAATAAATTCACCATTTTTATAAAATTGTTCTGAATAAACTGCACCATTTTCAAACCACATTGTCCACTTACCATCTTTAGGACAATTAAGCATTTTTTGAAGTTGTGTTTCTTTTGGTAGAGACTCAAAATCTTTTGATAAAACTGTAGCATCGGCATTTAATAATGTTCCTTCTGATTGCTTTTGACCACTCGGGTAATAAGTAGTTTTAGTTTGAGCTATTGCAGCTCCAGAGAAAACCAATACTGATAATGCTATAATTAACTTTTTCATAGTGTTTTTAATATTTTATTGAACAAAAATAACTAAATTTCCTTTTAAAGAAAATATTTTTTTCATTTGTTAAAAATGAGGTGCATCAATTTATAAAATATGTTCAAAATTGCTTGGAGTAATCTTTATTGCCATCCTTTACCCGAAAACCACCGTTTTCCAATGGAAAAATACAATTTACTTCCAGCGCAATTGTTGTATGAAGGCACTATTGATTCAAGTCAATTAATAAATCCCATGGCCATAAGCGATGAACTTATTTTAATGTCGCACACAAGCGATTATCTGCACAAGCTGAATAATTTGAGTTTAACGCCCATGGAAATAAGAAAAACAGGTTTTCCATTAAGTGACACGCTAATTCATCGTGAAAAAGTAATTATGCAAGGCACCATATTGGCCGCAGAAAATGCTATTAAAGATGGAATAGCTTTTAATATTGCAGGAGGCACCCATCATGCATTTACAAACAGGGGCGAAGGCTTTTGTTTGCTGAATGATATGGCATTGGCGGCACATTACTTGTTAAAAAATAATTTTGCAAAACAAATTTTAGTGATCGATTTAGATGTGCATCAAGGCAACGGCACTGCAGAGATATTTCAAAATGATGCTAGCGTATTTACTTTTAGCATGCACGGGAAAAAGAATTATCCTTTGCATAAAGAGCTTTCTGATTTAGATGTTGAACTTGAAGATTTTATCAATGATGATGCCTATTTGAAAATCTTAGATTTTAATCTCAAGCACTTATTAAGTAACGTAAAACCCGATTTTATTTTTTACCAAGCAGGTGTTGATATTTTAGCTGAGGATAAATTGGGAAGACTTTCAATTACAATGGAGGGCTGCAAAAACAGGGATAAAATGGTTTTAGAAAACTGTAGGCTAAACAAAGTTCCAATTGCTGTAACAATGGGTGGAGGCTATGCGCCTAACATCAATTCAATTGTAAATGCGCATGCCAATACTTTCAGATTAGCTCGCGATCTTTTTACTTAATAGCATTAGTGAATGGCAACCTTTAATCCTCTTCTGCTTAATTCAATGCGCAAAGGTTTGAGTTGATCGAAAGAACCATTCTTTACTTCACATTTACCTGTGTAATGAACAAGATAGGCGCATTGCTCAGCTTGCACTAAATCATGCTCACAAACTTCAACAAGTGAGTCAATCACATAATCAAAAGTATTTACATCATCATTAAACAAAACTAAGGTCCTTTCTTTCTCAACATCATGCAGTATGTCTTCGAGTGAATGGGTTTCTGTTTCTGTAATTGTTGGCATCGTGCTTAAATATTAAGTTCAAAATTAAGCAATAAAATTTACCTACGAATCAAATTTTTTAATGAAAAAGTTTAACAATAGATAAATTATCAAAAAATAGTTATATTTTTACCACATTGAACACGAATAGAATTAATATATGCGATTGAAAATTGTGGCGGGAAACTGGAAGATGAATAACACCATTAACGAGGCGCAAACCCTTATCATTAAAACATTACAGCAAAGTCCTAAAATAGGAGCGAATCAGCTCACCATTTTTGCTGTTCCATTTCCATTTTTATATACTGCTTCAAATTTTGTAAAGGAAAAAAGTCAGTTCGCTGTTGCGGCGCAAAATTGTTCATCCTATGCAAAAGGTGCGTTTACTGGCGAAGTTTCTGCAACGATGTTAGCCTCCCTTGGTATTCCCTTTTGTTTGGTTGGTCATTCCGAAAGAAGAACAATCTTTAATGAAAATGCTGAGGTGTTGATTGAAAAAATGAAACAACTACTTAAAAATCGTATTCGTCCGATTTGGTGTTGTGGCGAAAACCTTGAACAAAGAAATACGAATGCTCATTTTGAAGTGATTGCTGCGCAGCTAAAAGCCGAACTTTTTACTTTAGATAAAGAAGAATTTAAGAATGTAATTATTGCTTACGAGCCAATTTGGGCCATTGGCACAGGATTAACAGCCAGTGCAACTCAGGCGCAGGAAATGCATCAATTTATAAGAAATGAAATCGCAATTAACTACGATTTAGAAGTCGCAAATCAAACAACAATTTTGTATGGCGGAAGTTGCAATGCAGAAAATGCCAAAGAATTATTTTCATTAGCTGATGTTGATGGCGGCTTGATTGGGGGGGCATCATTACAACCAGAATCCTTTGTTAAACTAATATCATCAATGCATGAATTACATTGAATTCACTTTTAAGGTAAATCCTAAACACCCTTTTACTGATATTTTGGTAGCGCAATTAGCCGAAGTTGGTTTTGAAAGTTTTTGCGAAACAGATTATGGCGTGCAGGCCTATATACAAGAAGTTGAGCGCAGAATTGATATTTTTGAAAACATAGAAATATTGAACAATCCCGGTGAAAGCCAAATTTCACATGAGGAGAAATTAATTCCACAACAAAATTGGAATGCTTTGTGGGAGAGTAATTTTGATCCTGTTAAAGTTGGCATGGAATGTATGGTTAGAGCACCTTTTCATGATAAACATGCAGGCTTTAAATTCGATATTATTATTGATCCAAAAATGTCTTTTGGAACAGGGCATCATGACACAACCATGCTGATGATTGAGGAAGTGTTGAAGTTGAACATGTCGCGTAAAAGAATTTTAGACATGGGATGTGGAACTGCTGTTTTGGCCATCTTGGCTGCAAAAATGGATGCTGATAAAATTGTTGCTATTGATAATGAAGAATGGGCTTTTCGCAATGCCATTGAAAATTGTGCTACAAATCATTGTCAGCAAATATTAGTGCTTCACGGCAATGCATCAAATATTCCTAACAATAGTTTCGATTACATACTAGCTAACATCAATAAAAATGTGTTGCTTGCTGATATGGAACAATATTACAAACACTTATCTACCGATGGCCGATTATTAATAAGCGGTTTCTTCATTCATGATATCCCACAACTTAAAACACATGCAGAAAGCATGGGCTTAAAATTACTCACACAAGTTGAAAGTAACAGTTGGGCTTGCGTTGTTTTCGAAAAGAAGCAGGAGCGCAAATAATAAATAATTAATTGATATTTTTTGTTGCTAAACGGCCCTGAATCATTAAATTTTAAATTATGTTTTTGAGGTTAAAAGTTAAAAGTAGAAAGTTAAAAGTTAAAAGTTGAAAGTTGAAAGTTGAAAGTTGAAAGTAGAAAGTAGAAAGTAGAAAGTAGAAAGTTGAAAGTAGCGTAACCCTCCCCAAAATTTGGACAGTTTAAAATTAGAAAATTATTAACTTTAAACTAAAAAACAGAATGAAAAAGCAAAAATTTAGCGAGGCACAAATTTTAAAAGCCCTAAAAGAGTATGAAGCGGGAAAAAATGTGATGGATATTTGTAGAGAGTTAGGTATTCATAAAGCAACATTTTATGTATGGAACAAAAAATATAGTGGTATGGAAGGTCATGATATCAAGAGGCTCAAGGAACTGGAGGAAGAGAACCGAAGACTAAAAAAGATGTATGCGGAACTAGCAATGGACAATTCAGTTTTGAAGGATGTTTTATCAAAAAAGTTCTAAAGCCTTGTGAACGAATAGATCGAGTTGACTATGTCCATCAAGAGCATGGATATAGCATCACAAGAGCTTGTAAATTAATCAACTTACCAAAGTCATTGTATTACTATAAGCATAAAAAAGATGATAAGCTTGTAATTGATAAGCTTCAAAAGTTGGCAGAAAATAAGCCAAATGAAGGTCAAGATAAGTTTTATTCACGGATAAGGGGTGAAGGTATCATTTGGAATTATAAACGCGTCAGACGCGTTTATTTGAAATTAGGTATGAATAAACGGAAGCGTGTTAAGAAAAGAATTACTGGACGAGTAAAAGTGCCATTGGCAATCCCAGAATCAGCTAATGATACATGGTCAATGGATTTTATGCATGATGTTCTAATGAATGGAAGAAAGTTCAGAACATTAAACATAATAGATGATTTTAATCGAGAAGCATTGGCAGTGGATGCTTACTTTAGTATAGGTTCTAAACGTGTAGTAACTGTACTTGAAAGAGTTGTAAAAGAAAAAGGAAAACCAAGAATGATAAGGGTTGATAATGGTCCTGAATTTATCGGTTCTATTTTCTCAGAATGGTGTTATGATAATAAAATTGAGCTGCATTATATTCAACCAGGTAAGCCTAATCAAAACGGCTATATTGAAAGGTTTAACAGATCTTATCGACAAGATGTTCTTGATATACACCTCTTTGAAAGTATTGACCAGGTGAGGAATTATACTGAAGAGTTTATCAATGATTATAATTTATACAGACCACATGAATCATTAAATGAAATGAGTCCAATTAATTACAAACTTCAAAAAATCACAGTGTGAGTTTTTCTCAGGCATATTACACAAAGAATAAAAAATGCGTTATGCAAAAGCACAACGCATCATTGTTGGATATTCTCCGTGGCTCAATCATTATCCCTGGTGAGTTGCTCTCCAGCAGAGCTCACTTCCGTTTGATGAATAGCGATGCAAAATTAAATCGGAATTTGTATATTTACAACCTGTCCAAAATAAGGGAGGGTTACGTCAGGATTCTGTAAGGTTCAATTCTATTTTATTGACTGATGCATTTGGTAATTATTGTGCTAAATATGATACCACTGGTAACATAATTTGGGCGTATAAAAATTTGGGTGGTAGCGGAGTTACTTTTGATGGAGGCTCAAATATTTATTTGTTCAGTAATTTCAATCAATCACTACAAAAAGTTGGACTGAATGGAACAGTTGTGTGGAACAATAATTTATTTTCAAGTTCAACATTCGGCTCATGTGGAATTCAAGACGTTTACATTAAAGGTACAGATGTGTATGTTACTGGGTTTTATTCAGGGGATGCATATTTTAGTTCCGACACACTTTTTAATTCATCCGCAAGCGGTTGGGATATTTTTATTGCAAAATTTAATTCTGCTGGTGTATTTCAATGGGCGAAAACTGCTGGAGGAATTGGATCAGATAAGGGTTATGGTATTTATGTAAATAACTTGGACGAACTATATGCAGTTGGATATTTTACAGATGATGCTTATTTTGAAACAACGCATCTTATCAGCAATGGATTGCAAGATATGTATTTGGCAAAATATGGTTCAAGCGGAAATCTTTTGTGGGCATATAACTATGGAGGAACTGGATTAGATTTAGCAGCTAAAATAATTGCAGATGATAATAACTATCTATACACAACAGGTAGGTACAACAATTCAATAACTTTTGGGACAACAACTCTAAATAGTACAAACACAGATGCTTTTATTGCAAAGTTTGATTCGAATGGAAATCCTATTTGGGCAAAGGGTATCTCTGGAGTCGGTAATGACGAAGAAGCAGACATTGATTACGAAAACGGAAAGTTAGCTTTTATAGCCACCACTGCTGGAAATGTAAGTATATCAACATTTAATTTAATAGCATTAGGAAATCTAGATATCTGTATTGGCAAAATAGACACAGTTGGAACTGTTTTATGGACTAAACTTTTAGGTGGAGCTACTGATGATGAAGGAAGCGGTGTTACATTACTAAATAATAGTACTTATTTTAATGGTAGCTTTAAAACAACTGCAAACTTTGATGCTTTCCCGCTCACAAGTCAGGGACAATGGGATATTGTTACGGGTAAGATAGACAATCAGCTTATCTCAGGGGTAATTCCATTTGGGAAAACAGAAATGCCAATTTCTATTTTTCCAAATCCTTCAAATAATTTTGTTGAAGTAAGTAGCAAAGAAACCATTACTAAATACAACATTTACAATTCAGTTGGGCAGATTACTACAGCTGGCAACTATAAAGGACATACAATTGATATTAGTGCTTTAGAAACAGGATTATACATAATCCATTTTGTGACTAATGATAATAAACAAATCTTAAAAAAAATCATTAAGAATTAGGAAAACCAGCCCATAACAGCACATTTGCGGATATGGCGGGTTTAGTGGTAATTGAAACATTCAGCTTCTAAAAAACATTAGTGGTAAAATGAAAGATATTGCTTCTAAGTCCGCCACATCGCAAATCTGCAAAACGTTATCGGTAATAGTGAGAACGCGCGTAACGAACTTTATCGCAACGAACAGAACTTAAAACAAAATAAATAAATAATTAAAAGCAAAATGAGCAAAATAAAAGTATTAAAAAGCAACTGGATTGAAATGGCAAATAATGCAATGAACCTTAATACATTTTCAAATGTTAGGAAAGGCAGATTTGGAATGGATGAGAGTGATGATACATATTACATTGAGGTAACCGAACTTCAAAAAAATGCAGACGGTTCTGATAATAAATATATGATAGCAACATATAAAGAAGCCGAAGAAAAAGTATGGGAAGAAGATTACGCAAATATCATTGCCGCTCTTAATTCATAGATTTACTAAATAAAATAAAACTAAAATGACAACAGTACTTATAATTGGATTAGGCATTTTTATAATTTGGCTTTTCGTTAAGAACGCAAATATGGACAGCGAACACAAAGCACAACAAGTATCAGGAGAGTTGAGAGTTAAATATCCAAACTTTGTAAAAGCAATTCGGAAAATAGCGTTGACTGAATATTCTCTTTTTGCTGATAACAATAAAGCGTTAACATATAAAATCCCAATAGTGACATATAACCGACCAATGGGAGATTTATACTATTGTTTAATTGACGCAGGTAATCTCAACAATGAATCACATATTATTTTAGAATATAGAGGGCTTGATAGAACAGTAATTACATCAGGAAAAAAATATTTAGGAAAGGATGAAGATTTATCAATAGAAGAATATTTAAAAAAATTTACTGAATTAGACCAAGAGATAATGAGTGACCAACGGTATCTTAAATCAGTTACAAAAGGATTTATGTAAACTAAAATAAAATGGGATTAGGAAAATGGATTATCAAAAATGGACCAGGCTCTCCAGGCTCAACAGCTAAAGTATTCGCTAAACAATATAATAATATATATAATGCAGACCGCAGTGCTGCGTGGGACGATATATTTTCATCATTATATATTCAAAGAGTAATGGCTGCACCTTCAATGGGTGGCAATTTATACTCAACAGTTGAAATGGAAGACATTGTTGAGTTTACTGAAGGCGACCTTCCATTATTTGTTTTTATAATGATGTTTCTTGAAACATCTAATTTTAGGAATAACATAAGAGGTACTTTTTCACTTTCAACAGAGGTGCTTCACGAAATGATTGAAGAGAATGCTCCTTCTGCAATAAAACTAAATATAAATAAGTTAAGAGAAAAATGCCTTGCTTTCGCTTCTAACTTTTAATTGAAACACTTGAAAACAGAGGGACACGAAAGAACTACTACCGATAACAGCACCTACAAGAAATGGGCGGTTCAGTGGTTAAATGAAGTTTTGTGCTTCGTAGCAAGTTCAGTGCTGGCAGACAGTTTTCGTCTCCGAAATCGCCAACTTCTTGTAGCTGCAAACCGTTA
>CAMBZU010000059.1 GCA_945872355.1 Chitinophaga pinensis | reverse complement strand
TACCAGGCCATAGCCCATGCATATAAAAAGGTGGAAAAGGCAAACTTGAAAGGCTTATACCATGCGTTAACATTGAATACTTGTGTATTGCTGATTTTGGTAAGACCCAAAAACAAAAATGAAAATAAAAGGCAAATAAGTCCAAAATAAAATAGCGTTTCATTTCGGGATTTTATCTCTTGAATAAAGATTTGCATAATTTTTAGATTTCTTTGAAAATACCAAACACAAAAGTAAATTTATATTTCAAAAAAAAAGCTGCAAAAATTGCAGCTTTTTTTTATTTAAATTTACCAAAAACAATCCTTAATTCACTTTGGCAATGGTTTCATCACTAGTGATATTAAAATTAATCAAAATATTATTTTCTATAGGTTGATCATGCTTATTACATTTATGTTTATGAGGAATTGGCAAACGCAATTTTAGATGATGTTCACCTTGATGACCTTGATGATGTGGAGGACGATTCCCCTTGCTATTATCAGAAGGCAAAGTTGTTAATGCTACTGCATCAGCGCCAATGTAGTTTAAAGCTGGTGTATAAAGCAATTGCATATTTCCAGCTGCATCAGCTGTAATTGTGGTAGTAGCATTATGACTAGAAGACTTAACAATACGATATGTTTGTTTTCCTGTTATAGCCGGTAAAGTATAGGTGTAGGTTTGATTTGCTTTTAACTCAACAGCTATAGAAGTCTCAATTGGAGCAGCAGCAATATCTTCGGGCTTTTTACAAGATTCAAACACAGTTAAACAAGTTAACATTAGGGTGCAAATTACAATCGCTTTTTTCATATCATTTAGGTTTAAATTCAAAACAAACATAGCAGTTAATCTCAATGAAAATAAAAAACAGTAACTGTTTGAGGTAAACGCAAATTTTGTTGCGATGAAAATCAGCAAAGCATGTGAAGGGATGTTAAAATAAACCTGCTTAAAATTTATATTCATTTGAAATTATTACATAATGAGTATGTTTGAGGAGCCTTAAAAAATCTAGTAAAATCCTTGGAACGCCTACTCAAACTCAAACAACTATTAAAAATTGAACGTGATGAAGATTACGAACAATATAAAGCGCATTTTATGCGCAACAATATTAATTACCGCAAACAAAATGGTGTTACCTGGTTTCCCATTGTCGTCACTAACACAGAAATTGGCTTAGGAGAATACATCAGTATTGATATTGAAAGAACTACAAATCATAACGAACCGCATCAATTTTCGGGTGGAAAAATTGCTGCACTTTTTTCGAATACACATTTGGATGCCACGCCTATCAATGGTACTATCAAGGTCATTAACCCAAATAAATTACGCTTAACTTTAGCTATTGATGAATTACCCGATTGGTGCGATGATGGAAAACTAGGCATCAATTTATTGTTTGATGAAAATAGCTATAAGGAAATGAATATTGCCCTAGACAAAGTAATTAATGCCAAAGGCAATCGCTTGGCTACTTTGCGTGATGTTTTATATAAGAATATAGCGCCTTCATTTGATCATAAAATACATGAGATAAGTATTCCTTCTTTGAATGATTCTCAAAATGAAGCTGTGAATAAAATTTTACAAGCACAAGATGTGGCAATTATCCATGGCCCGCCGGGCACAGGTAAAACAACTACAATAGTACAAGCCATTGCACAAGTGTTAAAAACAGAAAAACAAGTATTGGTTTGTAGCAGCAGTAATACAGCGGTTGATATTCTTACCGAAAAATTACATCGCGCCAAAATCAATGTGTTGCGTTTAGGCAATCCGGCCCGCATTTCTGATGAAGTTTTAATGAACACGCTTGATGCAAAAGTAGCAGCACATCAATCATACAAAGAGTTGAAAGCCTACAGAAAAACAGCTGAAGAGTATTTTAGAATGGCTGGAAAATACAAACGTACTTTCGGAAAAAGCGACAGAGAGCAGCGCCAATTGCTTTATCAAGAAGCGCGCAAAATTTTAAATGAAGCCCGGGTACTTGAAGATTATATTACCTATGAGCAATTTGATAAAGCACAAGTGATTTGCTGCACACCAGTGGTATCGGCTAACAGAATGATGCGTGACAAACAATTTACAACGGTGTTTATAGATGAAGCTGCACAAGCATTAGAACCTATGTGTTGGATTCCTATCAGCAGAAGTAACAGAGTAATTTTTGCTGGGGATCATTTTCAATTACCACCTACAGTAAAATCTAAAAAGGCAGAAGCCGAAGGCTTAAAAGAAACCTTGTTTGAGCAAGCCATGCAAATTGAAAGCATTTCAGTGATGTTAAATACACAATATCGCATGCATGAGCATATCATGAATTTTTCTAATCATCAATTTTATGGTGGCAATTTACAAGCTGACGATTCTGTAAAATCAACAATTTTAAGCAAACAAGCAGACGATTTTTATTTAAACAAAGCTTTAAGTTATATTGATACGGCTGGTTGTGGATTTAATGAAATCACCAATCCCGAAAGTTTGAGCATTGCAAATCCAGAAGAAGCAGTGCTATTGCTTAAACACTTGCGTTTATTGCTGAATCAATATCGCGAAAAAATTAAAGCAACAAAAGATATTACTGTTGGCATTATTTCTCCTTATAAGGAACAAGTGCAATATCTAACACAACTGATAGCTGCAGATGAAGAATTACAGTTGCTGCCGGCAAAAATAGTTGTTAAAACTGTTGATGGTTTTCAAGGTCAAGAGCGAGATATTGTATACATCAGCTTGGTACGTAGCAATGACAATAAAGAAATTGGCTTTTTAAATGATATCAGGCGCATAAATGTGGCCTTAACGCGTGCGCGCGAAAGACTTGTGGTAATTGGCGATAGCGCCACTTTAGCCAATCATTCTTTTTATAAATCGTTTATAGAATATGCCGAAAGTATTGATGCATATCAATCGGCCTGGGAGTTTGCAGAGTAATCTTAAAATAAATTTACATTAAATTTCCTATTGCTAGTTTTTATTTTAGAGTTATATTCAAAATTAAGGGCTGCTGTTTTTTACATCATTGGCGCTTTGCTCCTACTAAAGCTATGGATAAATGCTTACTTATTTTTTAATGCGTAATCTGGGTTTAATACCAATTGCATTTATTTTTTAGTCCAACTCAAAAAATAAATATGCAATGGTTAATGCCGATACTACTTGAAATTAATAGAGTAAGGCATTGCTGCAATTGGACTAAATTGAAAGTGTAATCGGTATAAACTAAAAAAGCCGCACAAGGCGGCTCTTTTAAAAAATTTATTAAATGAAAAAACTAGTGCAAAGTAATGTTTCTGGTGCTCGTGTTACCATTCGCTTTGGTGATTGTTACCACAGCTTGATCATCACAAGTGCCAGCACCAAAATTAATTGTTCTAGTACTACCATTATCTCTTGTAAATGACATTACACCACTATCAATCCAATGGCAAATTAATGCACGGTGCAATGGCGTGGTAATACTTGTAGTGTAACTATTACCATTCGCGTTAACCCCGCTCCCACTGCCTGTAATTGAATATTGATCATCTATCCAAGCAGTAGTATTCTGTCCTGCAACCATAGTTCTTATACGCTCAGAATTCCAAATATGAGAAGTTCCATTCGTTCTGGTTACTTTCATGTTTACTGCACTCACACTCCAAGCCATATTTCCATCAGTATTTGCACCTAAATTAGTAACCGTTCTTGTTCCTTCTATCTTATTATCATTTCTATAGAAGTTATTAAAAGTGCTAGTTTTAACAGCGCCTTGAGCAAAATAATTACCTGTGTAGCTCACTAATATTTGTCCTCTACGATACTTACCATCGTTGCATAAACAATTAGTGGTACCAAAATCAATCGTTAGTTGATGTGGATTACTTAAAGTATCGTGGGTAATTACAGCACAACTACTTAATGCATCTAATTGTGTTTCGGGAGAAGAATTGCGTCCTACAATAGAACTACCTTTAACTGCAGCATCGGCAACATTTCCAACTTCATCTGATACAGATTCACCTTCTTCGCTATCGTTGGCGGTAGCAACTTCTGCATTAACTGTTGCTGTTACATCATCTTTTTTACAAGATGGAGCAGTGGATACAACCATAGCAAACAATGCAAATAACAAGACGGTATTACTTTTTATTTTTTTCATTTTTATTGGGTTTAATAAAGTTTATATTTTTTTAATCGATTTTGAAGTATGACTTTAAAAAAAATTAAAGGTTTAATTATGATTAAAAAATATTTTAGCAATTGATAAGTTGCGTTTAAATTTGTCAGCCTTAAGCATTGCTTTATTATTTTTAAAACTATGAGAAAATTAAAATTACAAGTGCAAACAAGTATTGATGGATTCAAGCTAACAAATAAAGCCATAATTACATTACAGGGTATGGCAATATCTTTTGCTAACTCCTAATTTTGGATAATTATCGGGAGCCTATACAATAAAAAAAGATCAGAGAAATTAATCCCTGATCTTTTTTATTTACGTTTTTACAATAACTAAAAACAATATTTATTTTCGGCAATCAATTTAGCTGCAACAAGTCTGCGTGCATCTTTGCTATTAAATGGCTCCGTTTTTGTAAAGCGCTTTAAGCCCATTAACATCATGCGAAGTTCATCGCCATCGGCAAAAGAATTAATGGCATCTTTTCCATTTTTATTAATTCTATCAGCTGCATCATTAATATACACACGGGCAATTTCTATTTGCTCTTTACAATGATCAATACCTTTTAAATTACTCAATTTTTCAACACGCAACAATACACTTTCAGCAACATATAAATCAATCATCATGTCAGCAATATTCATCAACACTTCTTGCTCTTTAGACAGCTCCATCATTAGTTTTTGGGCCGCAGCACCAGCAACCATTAACACTGCTTTTTTGAAATTGGAAACATACTTTTTTTCTCTTGCAAATGGCGCATCATCTTCAGCACCAAAATCAGGAATACTCATTAACTCACCAGCTACTTTCTGCGCTGGCCCCATCAAATCAAGTTCGCCCTTCATTGCTTTGCGCATCATCATATCAACAATTAACATGCGATTAATTTCGTTAGTGCCTTCAAATATTCTATTGATACGACTATCGCGATAAGCCCTATCCATAGGCGCTTCGGCACTATAACCCATACCTCCATAAATTTGAACGCCTTCATCAACAACATAATCTAAAACTTCACTACCAGCTACTTTCATGATGGCCGCTTCTGGAGCAAACTGCTCTACTCCTTTTAAAATGGCCTTTGCTCTTTCCATACCCGAAGCAGCAAAATTATTTATTGCATCATCAATATTTTGTGTTACACGGTATAAAGCACTTTCCATGGCGTAAATACGAATAGCCTGTTCTGCTAACTTATGTCTAATAGCTCCATATTTTGCAATTGGACGTCCAAATTGCTGACGCTCATTTGCATAATTTATTGAAGTACTTGAAGCAAGTTTACAACCACCAAGAGCTGCTGCAGCAAGCTTTATACGACCAACATTTAAAATATTTACGGCAATTTTAAAACCATTCTGTCTTTCGCTCAAAAGGTTTTCTACTGGCACTTTACAATCGTTAAAGAATACTTGACGTGTACTACTACCTTTGATACCCATTTTATGTTCTTCTGGATTTAAAGTAATTCCGCCAAAACTTTTTTCTACAATAAAGGCACTTAAATTTTCATCGTCATCAATTTTAGCAAAAACGGTAAAAACCTCTGCAAATCCGCCATTGGTAATCCACATTTTTTGTCCGTTTAAAATATAATGCTTGCCATCGGCACTAAGCACTGCTTTGGTTTTACCACTATTTGCATCAGAGCCAGAATTAGGCTCGGTTAAACAGTAACAAGCTTTCCATTCGCCACTGGCCAATTTAGGAATATATTTTTGTTTTTGCGCTTCATTTCCATAATATAAAATGGGTAAAGTACCAATGCCTGTATGCGCCGAAATAGAAACTGCAAAAGAATGACCAGCACCTAAAACTTCAGTAGCCAACATGCCCGTTACAAAATCTTTTTCAAAACCGCCATACTCTTCGGGTACATTTAAACCAAGCAAACCTAGCTCTGCTGCTTTATCCAAGAGCGAAACTGTTAATCCCTCTTCTTGTGCATCAATACGATCAAGGTTTGGCCAAACTTCTGAAGCCAAGAAATCATGGCACGATTGCGCAATCATTTGCTGCTCTTCATTCCATTGTTCTGGAATAAAAATATCATTGGCTTGCGTGTCGCGGATTAAGAATTCACCGCCTTTTAATGGATTGCTCATAGTATTTAATTTTAAGACTCTCAAAGTAAAGTGTTTTATATCACAATTAAAAGCATATCAAAAATAATTTTTATGCTGCCAAATATTATACGTGTTGAATTTAATTAAGATGTTACTTTTGCAATGTACTTTAATAGCCTTCAAATTTTGAAAACAATACTTATTACAGGGGCTTCATCAGGAATAGGTGAAGCATGCGCCAATTTATTTGCCCAAAATGGATATCAATTAATAATTACCGGTCGCAGAAAAGATAAACTGGAGCAACTTGCTGATCGTTTAAGCAATCAATACATGGTTCCAATTTTGGCACTTGATTTTGATATCGCCAATCAAAAAGCTTGCGAAAAAGCCATTCAAAATTTACCACAGGAATATAAAAAAATTGACATCCTAGTAAACAATGCTGGCTTAGCGGCTGGCTTAAGTCCAATTCAAGAAGGTTTATTGAGCGACTGGGAAAGTATGATTGATATTAATTTAAAAGGTTTGCTCTACATAACGCGTTTGGTTGCGCCTATCATGACAGCTCAAAAATCGGGTCATATTGTAAACATAAGTTCAGTGGCAGGAAAAGAAAACTATGCCAATGGAAATGTGTATTGTGCCACAAAACACGCTGTTGATTCATTGTCACAAACAATGCGTATTGACCTATTGCAACATGGTATAAAAGTTACCAATATTGCACCAGGCATGGTAGAAACAGAGTTCAGCTTGGTACGTTTTAAAGGCGATGAAAATAGAGCTAAAAATGTATATAAGGGACTCACACCATTGAATGCTAATGATATTGCTGAAACTATTTATTGGGCTGTTTCTAGACCCGATCATGTAAACATTAGTGATATAGTAATCACTCCAAAAGCACAAGCCAACGCTACAACCACAATTCGCAACTAATACAATTATGACCTTACGCTATTTTTTATATCTTATTTATTTTTCCTTTTTATTAACCGCTTGCAGCAAAAAAACTGCAGTAGATTATATTGTTTACAACGCCAATATTTACACTGTAGATTCAGTTTTTTCAACCCAAAAAGCCATGGCTGTAAAAAATGGGAAAGTAGTTGCTACTGGCACAAGTGAAACTATTTTTGCGCATTATGAAGCTGCTGAAAAAATTGATATCAAGGGCAATACCATTTTACCTGGTTTGTATGATGCACATACACATTTTTATTATTATGCATTAGGTTTAAGAGAAGTAGATTTACAGGGCACTCGCTCCTTTTCAGAAGTTATTAATCGTGTGGTTGTATTTTCAAAAAAGAGTAAAACAACTTGGATTAAAGGCCGTGGCTGGGATCAAAATGATTGGAATATAAAGGAATTTCCAACCAATGATAGTCTTAATAGTTTATTTCCTGACATGCCTATGCTCCTTGCGAGAATTGATGGACATGCCGCTTTAGCAAATCAAAAAGCACTTGAAATTGCAGGTGTAACTGCTGATTTAACTATTGAAGGTGGCGTTTTTGAAACCAAAATTGTAAAAGGAAAAAAAGTATTAACCGGGGTGTTAATTGACAATGCTGTCGACTTTGTGAGTAAGCATATTCCAGAGCCCAGCAGCAATGAAAAGTTTGAAACTTTAATGCAAGCACAAATGAACTGTTTTGAAGTGGGATTAACTTCAGTGGCTGAGGCAGGAATTACTAAAAAAATTGTAGAATATATAGATAGCCTGCAAACCGCAGGTAAGTTAAATATGAAAATATATGCCATGTTAACGCCAATTGCAGCGCATTTTTCGTATTACCTTAAAAATGGACCAATATTTAAAGACAAGCTCACTGTTAACTCATTTAAAGTTTATGCAGATGGTGCATTGGGCTCTAGAGGTGCATGTTTATTAAATCCTTATAAAGATAGAAAAAATGAGATTGGCTTTTTACTATCAAGCCCCGACACTTTAAAAGCTTATGCAAAAAAAATAGCCCTTTCAAAATTTCAAATGAATACGCATTGTATTGGAGATTCTGCCAATCGATTTATTTTAAATCTATACAATGAAGTACTTGGAAACAGCATTGATAGACGATGGAGAATTGAACATGCGCAAGTGATAAATGAAGCTGATTTTGAAAAATTTGGACGCAATAAAATAATACCTTCTGTTCAGCCTACACATGCAACTTCAGATATGTATTGGGTTTACGACAGACTAGGCAAGGAAAGAACAAGTAATGCTTATGCTTATAATAAGTTAATTGAAAATGCAGGATTAATAGCTGGAGGCAGCGATTTTCCGGTTGAAGGAATAAATCCATTTAAGGGCATTTATGCAGCAGTTGTGCGGCAAGACATGAAAAGAATTCCTGCGCAAGGTTTTGAACCAGCTAATAAAATAACAAGAGAACAAGCCATCAAAGCCTTTACCATTTGGGCGGCATATGCAGGATTCGAAGATAAAAGAAAAGGAAGTTTGGAGAAAGGAAAAGCTGCAGATTTTATTATTACAGATAAGGATATTATGAATTGTAATGAATATGACATTCCTTATATTAAAGTATTAAAAACATTCAGTGATGGCAAACAAGTGTTTTAACTTTTTGGCACAATTGATGCGTATTAGAGGTGCTTCAAATATTATTATGAAATTTTACATCATCGCCTTATTTTCATTCATTAGCATTGCAATTAAAGCTGCAGATCCACAATGGGATGAGGCAATTTTTAATAAATGTAATACGGCTAAAGAAATAGGCTATCTTTCTCTTGAAGAAAAATCAGTAATCTTTTATTTGAATTTGGTGAGGGTTAATCCAAAATTATTTGCGCAAACTTATTTAAAGAATTATTTAGATACTGCCCCCATTAATCAAACCGAATATTTAAAAAGTTTACAAAAGGAGTTAAATACTTTGAAACCAATGAACCCTTTAAAACCACAATTTGACTTGTATGAAGTGGCAAAAAAACATGCAACAGAAATGGGGCTGCAAGGAAAAACAGGCCATATTTCTTTAAGCGGTAAAAATTTTGAAAGTCGCGCCAAAGAACTCAGCAAACGCTATAAAAAACTGATGGAAAATTGTCAATACGGTTATGCTGATGGCTTAAGCATTGTTATTGATTTATTAATTGATGAAGATATTCCTGAATTAGGTCACAGAAAATCATTATTAAACAAAGACGTGAAATTTATTGGCACTTCAATACAAAAGCATAAAATATACCAGTACAACTGCGTAATTGAAATGGGTTCCGATCTAAATTAAGTTAACAGCCAATGATAAGTTTGCTAAAATTTATAATATTACCTGCCATTTTATACCAATGTGATTTGTAAATTATGCCAATAATTTAAAATCTTACATTGGTAAATGCCGATCGAAAAAAAGTTTGGGACAAATGCCGTGAAACAAATTTGGGCCATTACTTAGTTCACATCGGTGTTATAAATTAATTATTAGGAAATTCCCTAATGCTTTATTCTAAAAATTTATCGAAAAAATTAAGATATTTGCCGCTTATAACGACAACCCTTTATGCAAAATCCCTTTCATGGAAAATAGCAAAGTTTATTTCCCCGGACTTAATGGATTAAGATTCTTTGCTGCTTTTGCTGTTGTAATAACACACATAGAGCTTGTAAAGCATTTTCAAGGTTACCCAACACTTTGGGTGCAACATACAGGTAGTGAACTTACATTTAAAGACATAATTCAAAAAATAATTTTTGAAGCTGGGAGCTTAGGCGTATATTTCTTTTTTGTGCTCAGCGGTTTTTTAATTACTTTTTTATTGCTCACCGAAAAGGAAAAAACAGGAACAGTAGCCGTGAAAAAATTTTATTGGAGAAGAATACTTAGAATATGGCCGCTCTATTATTTAATTGTAATCTTAGGTTTTTTTTTGATTCCTTATTTTACCACTGGCGCATTTCAATTTACTAATAAAACATTGAACGATTATTATGGCTTAAACCTCTTCTTATATTTAATTATTTTTCCAAATATTGCACATGCCATGTTTAATCCTGTGCCTTTAATTAGTCAAACCTGGTCCATTGGGGTTGAAGAACAATTCTATTTAATTTGGCCTGTGCTAGCAAAAAAAGCAAAGAACATATTTAACATGTTAGTGATTGTTTTCTGTATTATGATTGGTATAAAAGTGTTAATACTACTTTTACTTAAATTAGGTTTAGCAAGTAAAACACTATTGGCAATAAAAGCATTTTTTGCAATGAGCAAAATAGAATGCATGACCATTGGTGGTATGGGCGCTTATATGTTGTTTAAACATCCACAAAAATTTAAACAAATTGCTTACCATCCAATTGTATTGCCCATAAGTTTATTACTCATTCCTATATTAATTCTTTTTACGCCTGCTACGCTGCAAGATGGCATCCATTTATTGTATAGCATAGTATTTCTAGCAATTATTTCCAATGTTTCGGGCAATCCTAATTCCTTTTTAAAACTTGAAAATAAAATATACAATTTCTTAGGTAAGATATCTTATAGCATTTACATGTATCATTTTATGTTAATCCCAGCTATGTTCTTCTTATTTAAGAAGATTGGGATTAAGCCTTCAAATCAGCTAGTTCCACAATTAATAATGTACCTTTCAATTACAGGTGTTACAATATTTATTTCGTGGCTTTCTTTTACTTATTTTGAAGCTTGGTTCTTGAAGTTAAAATCAAAATATACGATAATTAAAAGTGGCTCACATTAAACTATGAAACTTAATTCCCAAGCTATGGTTATAGATCAGGCAAAAAGAGCAGGAGCATGAAAGTAAAAGATAATATCTTGCAGCATGCTGGATTTTACACTCAAATTTCACCCAGCATAATCAAAGAAGTAGAAAGTAATTTACTTGTGTTTGCTAAACAAAAAACATTTAAAACAATGAATGAACCTTATGTTTTTTCAAATATAGAGTTACAATCAGCTCCTGTGTTATGCAATGATAAACCTATCTTCGTAATGCTTAACAAAGAAGCATTAGCAGCATGGCGAAGTGTATATATTGCAAAGCAATTAAAGATTTCAACCAAAGAAATGTACCTTTGTTTAATTAATCAAAATAAAAAATATCAATTCAAAAATATTTACAAATGAA
The DNA here is from genome assembly GCA_945872355.1 of Chitinophaga pinensis. Classification (GTDB taxonomy): domain Bacteria; phylum Bacteroidota; class Bacteroidia; order UBA4408; family UBA4408; genus CAIKXD01. The sequence goes on along the minus strand of CAMBZU010000059.1, from coordinate 12,850 downwards.
TCAATACATCGAAAAAAACAAAGAAAGATTTTTAGAAGAATTATTCGAACTTTTAAGAATCCCTTCAGTGAGTGCTGACCCTACTTATAAAAATGATGTAATTAAAACAGCCGATGCTGTTGCCGAATCTCTTAAAAAAGCAGGTGCCGACAAAGTTGAAATTTGCGAAACTGCGGGCTACCCTATTGTTTATGCTGAAAAGATGATTGATGATAAAAAACCAACCATTTTAGTTTATGGGCATTATGATGTACAACCTGCAGATCCAATAGCATTGTGGCACTCAAAACCTTTTGAACCAGTAATAAAAAACGATAAAATTTATGCGCGTGGTGCATGTGATGATAAAGGCCAAATGTTTATGCATGTAAAAGCTTTTGAAGCAATGATGCAAACAAATACATTGCCTTGTAATGTTAAATTTATGATTGAAGGAGAGGAAGAAGTTGGCTCTACCAATCTTGGAATTTTTGTAAATCAAAATCAAGATAAGTTAAAAGCCGATATTATTCTAATTTCTGATACTGGCATTATTGCAAACGATATTCCTTCAATAACAGTTGGTTTAAGAGGATTAAGTTATGTTGAAGTAGAAGTTACTGGACCAAATAGAGATTTACATTCTGGTTTATATGGCGGTGCTGTGGCAAACCCAATCAACATTCTTTGCGAAATGATAGCAAAGTTAAAAGACGATAAAAATCATATTACAATTCCAGGTTTTTACGATGATGTTGAAATTCTTACTGCCGAAGAACGTGCAGAAATGGCTAAAGCGCCATTTAATTTAGATGCCTATAAAAAGGCACTCGACCTTAGTGATATTCATGGCGAAGATGACTATACCACGAATGAAAGAACCTCCATTAGGCCTACATTAGATGTGAATGGTATTTGGGGCGGATACACTGGTGAAGGTGCTAAAACAGTAATTGCTTCAAAAGCCTATGCTAAAATTTCTATGCGCTTAGTTCCTCATCAAAACAGTGATAAAATAACAGCGCAGTTTGCCGATTATTTTTCAAAAATTGCGCCTCCCTCCGTGAAAATTAAAGTAACACCTCATCATGGTGGCGAACCTGTGGTTACTCCAAGTAATTCTATTGCATACAAATCTGCTGCTATGGCCATGGAAACTACTTTTGGAAAAAAGCCTGTGCCAGTTAGAAGTGGCGGTAGCATTCCTATTGTAGCGATGTTCAAATCTGTATTGGGTTTAGATTCGGTTTTACTTGGCTTTGGTTTAGATTCAGATGCCATTCATTCACCAAATGAAAGCTATGGCTTATTCAACTTTTTTAAAGGAATTGAAACTATACCTCATTTTTACAAAAACTTTAGTGAACTTCACCAAAAATAAAACAAAATGAAACGCAGAATTTTTATTAAAAACACAGGGTTAAGCTTTGCTGGAATTGCTTTAAGCAATAGTCTTTTTAGTAAAAATATGCTTGAAAATAAAAACCTCAACATCATTATTTTAATGAGTGGTGGCGTACTTTACAGTGATATTATTGATGCTAAAAAAAATAGTAGCGTTCTCCTTTTTCAAGAAAAGTTGAACATCAGTGTAAACTGTAAAACAAATGTAAAATATAATGGTGATATAATGGAGCATGAAAATGCGTTGCTTACTGTTTTAGCTAGTTTAAATGCTATTGAAGGAAAGAAAATACTAATTACTAATTTAAATGCCAACACAACAAAAGCTATTATTGAAGCTAAATTACCCATTCAAATTATAACAACAGCTGCATTAGATACTGAGCAACCTTATAGAAATGATGCTGCAGTTTTAGAAATGGCTATGCAAAATTTAAATCACAGTGAAAATGTTACGCTCATTCTAAATCTTGAAGATACCGACATTGCTCATTGCAACGCTGTTGAATATGCTAAGGTTTTGGATTATTATAATTTACAAATCAACAATATTTGTCAAAAAATATACACCAATGAATTTAGAAAAAATACAGCAGCTAATCTCAGCGTAGCCTCTGTGCTGGGGCGTAATAATTACAATAATGAATTATCGTCACACACAGGTGCAACAGATCATTATGATGAAAGTGCAAGGTCACTTTTCTTTTACAATACAAATTATGCCAATGAGTTTCATTGCAATTTCGATAATACAAATTACGATAGCTCAGCATTATTATTGCTTACAACGAAAAGGGCAATTTGATTTTTATTTTTTTTATTAACAATTCTTGTAGAAACAAGGCCAAGCATTTAGTAACCTATGTGCCATGCTTGCGTTAAGGGTTTCAACCAAAACAAAATATTATGTTTCGAATAAAATTGCTTTCCGCCTATTCACTATTATTTATTGTACTTATAAATTTTAGTGCTTGTACTTTTAAGGAAGTAGAATTTAAAAAAATAGAATCATTTAAAATTCTTAAAACCGATACAAAAGGGGCTGTTGTAGAATTGCTCATTCTTTTAAAAAACCCCAATGCTATGGCTATTACAGTTGCATACTTAGATATGAATGTAACAGTAAATCAAACCAATATTGGGAAGATTAAATTAGCGGAAAAAGTAAAAATTAAAGCACGAAGCGAAAAGGCCCATCGCTTTGTTATAAATGCAAATTATAGCGATTTAGCCGTAGGTGGATTTTCTTCAATACTTTCTTTAATACTGTCGAAAAAAATAAATGTAAGTTGTAACGGAAACATAAAAGCAAAGGCATTAGGAATTACAAAAACAATGCCCGTAGATTTTAAAGGAGATGTACCGCTTGGTTATTTTAGTAAATAGTGTTTTATTAAATAAATTTTGAAAGTTGGAATTTATTTAAGAAATTGGCAAAACCAATCTAAAATAAACTCTTATGAAAGCCTTCAAAATCAATAAAATTTTAGTCCCTCTAGATTTATCTGCGAATAGTATGCTTGCATTAGAGCATGCCACCTTTATGGCAAAACTATTTAAAGCTGATATTATTTTGGCGCATGTAATGGAAACCAAAGTGGCTAAGCTTGACCTTGGCACCTTTACCGCTTCTGATAAAAAATATGCCGAACAAATTATCAACGAAAAACTAAACACACTTGCTACTGAATTACGCATAAAAACAGGTGGCAAAGTAACCTACATAATTAAAGCAGGTAAAATTGCTAAAGGTATTGCTGATGCTACGGCCGAAAGCAAAGCCGATTTAATAATTATGGGAACGCATGGTGTAAGTGGTTTCGAAGAATTCTTTATGGGCAGCAATGCATTTAGAGCAATCACTGAAGCTAAAGTGCCTATTATTACAGTTCAAACGCATGCTTCTAAATTAGGATTTGAAAATATTTTATGTCCTATCGACAGCTCTGACCCATCAAGAGAAAAAGTAAGATATGTGCTTGAATTAGCAAAAAAATATAACTCAAAAGTACATATACTCGGTATCTTAAGTGTTAATGATGATGATGCAGCAGTGCTGTTAGATAAAAAACTTGAGCAAGTAGAAAAGTACTTTACTAAACATGAAATTAATTACACCATGGAAATGGTAGAAGGTGAAAATCTTGCCACAGTAACAATGAAACAAGCTAAGAAACGCAAAAGTGATCTTATTGTTATTATGACCGAACAAGAAGATAATTTTGCGGGCATTTTAATGGGCCCTTATGCGCAGCAAGTAGTCAATCATTCTAAAATTCCGGTGATGAGCATAACACCTGACCCTGCTGGCTTTACTGATAATAAATTATCCGCAGGAAGTTAATTTTATAAATTTTTATTACAAAAAAAAGCTGCTTCAATTAAAGCAGCTTTTTTTATTCTTTTTATACAAATAAAAAGCATCAACCCTAATTAATTATTACAAGTTATACCATTTTTTGTATTTATTAAATAGACCAAAGCTCTTCAATAAATTTACAATGGATAATGCCGATATAAGAAAATATAGTTCAATAAAATTTGACTATTTATTTTGTATAATCGTTATTAAATACAAAAAGCATTCATGTGATAAACAGTAATTAAAATGCTGAATGCTTTGCAATAGGAAACTATTAATTACAATCAAATGAACCAAAACTATTGAAAAAACCGGCTAAATGATGCAAGGCCTGAAAACACCATCAACAGGCTTTTGAAACAGAGTTTTCAACTTAATACAATAACATTTCAACAAATTAATTTGTACCCTTTTTTAAATTGGAAATAAATATATATTTGCATGAAATATTTAAAACCAAATTATATGAAAAAAATACTTTTTAGTTTGGCATGCTTAACTTGCCTTTTTACAACAAATTTTGCTTCTGCATCAGCTTACAAAGTTGATGAAGTTGCAGTAGATCAATTATTTTCCGCTTCAGATGATGTAACATTTACTGCTTCTGAAGAAGCTTCTGCATTGATGAACCCATCATCTCAAGCTTTAACCAAAGGCGATAAGACTGTAGGCGGTTACCTAGTGCGCGCGTTCTTTTGCGGTAGTTTTGCATTACATCGTAAATATATGGGCAATGGTGGCAAAAAATTATTCTGGTACTACTTCTGTATCCCAGTTGTTGGTGAATTTACTGCCTGCGTAGATTTCTGGTGGGTTGTATTCAAAGGATCTGATGCAATGGACAAATATGCTGATAACAGTAAATTTATTGTTTGGGCAGGAAAGTAAATTTCAACCCTTAAAAAACAAAAAAAGCACCTCTATGGTGCTTTTTTTATTTTACCCAGCCTACACAGTAGGAATCGTTGATCAACAATGTTTCACAATAATCAAGTGTTCGCATACTGTTTTTTATTGAAAGCATAGCAAGTTATACCAATGTGATTTATAAATTATGCCCCTGATTTAAAATCTTACATTGGTAATTGCCAATCGGAAAAAAGTTTGGGACAAATGCCGTGAAACAAATTTGGGCCATTACTTATTTCACATCGGTATTATTTATACCTTTTAAGGAGTACACTATTTTCAAAAAGGTATCTTTTTACTTCATCGTTAAAAGCCCTCGTTTTTAAATAATTTCTTTTATTGGTTAAAAATTCAGCCCTGTTCATGCCTCCTCCATAAAATTTTTGAAAAATAGAAAAACCAACAAATGCACCTGTGAAATAATATTTATTCCAAATACAAAGGCCAGTAAAACCCAATCCAGCCAATTGCAATGATACACTTAAAGCACCCTCCCAAAAATAACCTGCATAAAGCTGTCCGCTTCCTGGTAAAAATGTACTTAGTTGTTTAGCCCGCTCAGGATTCTTAAGTTTTGGTATTTTTGATCCCATGTATTGAAATTCTATTTCTTCTATCACAATCTTTCTTCGCGCGCTATCAGCAATACTATGATTTACGTAGGCCAAGAGCACTTTTTTTGCTTCATCATACTTTATACTTTCATTTAAAATCAATACATACAAAGGATAAAGCTGGTAAACCAAACTCGTATCTTCAATTAATAGTTTTGCTTGAATTACTTGTGATTCTGCTTCGCCAAAATTCCCATTTAAATAAGAGGCTAAAGTTGTTTTATATCTTGCCAAATATTGCAATGAATCATTTAAATCTGCATAAAACACCCTCGATAATACTTGTTCAGCTTTGCCAAATTCTTTTCGCTCCAAATAGCAATCTGCCTTCCTTAGTAACGCTTTTGTTTTAATCACGTTCTCGCCCGATAAATAGGCAATCTCATCATAACCAATACCAGCTAATTGATATTGCTTTGCAAGATATAAGCTGTCTGCCTTTTTAAATAAAAAGGTAATGTCTGCATCAGTTGCTGAATATCCTGCGAAGCGGAATATGCAAATCAAGCATAATGTTATTGTGTATTTCATTGTTTCTTAATTCATAAAATGTTTTTACGCTGAGCACACTCCCCCATATATTACCCATATAAAAAATGCCAAATAAGCTCGCAGCTGCAATAAATTGTCCACTCTTAGCACCTGCTCTATAATAGCTCTCAGCTGCTGCTGCTGCAAAAATAAAGGTAGGTATCATGGCTGAAATTGCTTGACCTCTATAACCTGCATAAAACTTTCCACTGCCTGGTATCACTGCCGACATCAATCCAGCAAGTAAAGGCGATTTCTTCTTGTTTTTTACAATTTCATCTTTTCTTTTAAATAGTTCCTTCTGCTCATTTGCACATGAAAAATTACTGTATTTAAAATCGCTACTGACAGCATCAAATATCAAAAAATCCCTTTGCATAAGCGCACTCGATGCCTGCTGAAATTTCTTTAGTTCTATTAAAGTTGAATCTTCTAAGGCTAACTTAGCTAGTTTTATATCAGCTAATTTATGCTGGTTTAAATATAAGTGTTCAAAATTTTCATAAAATTTCGACTGCAAATAAAATGCTGAATTGTACTCAATTTTCTCAAAATAAACAATGCTGCTATCTAAATTTTTTAAATTATAAAAGGCCCAAGCTGTATAAAAATGAATGCTATCCAACTGAATAATATCAATGTTTTTTCTTTTTAATTGCTGCTTTAATAACAAAAGGGCATCCTCATGCTCCTGATTGTTAATTAAAAAATCGACAAAGGATAAATCTATTTTTTGAGCAAGCGCAGCATCATTCAAAGTATCATTAATTTGCGCTTTTAAACCTAAGCTTAGCAGGCATAAATTTAAAATAAGTACTAAAAAATGTATTGGTTTAATGCACATGATTCTTTAAAGTGTATTGTGCTATTGGATCCACAATTTTATTTTTTTTACTAAATTGTATAGGTTTTAAATCTATCAAAGTAAATTGAGTGCATCTTGTTAATCTATCTGCTGTTAAGGCTATTCCTTTAATTAAACCATATTGCTGTATACATTGCTTACTAAAGTTAGAACAACTAATTTCATATGGGCAATTAACAGAAACTTGTGGTGAAATTCCTTTTTGATACAAAAGCAATAAGCCCCCAAATGTGAGTGATATAGGGTTATACTTTATTAAGCAACTTTTATTTCCCTTGAACATATAGGAAACTTTCCGCTTATCATATTGGGGCTTAGCAAAATTTTGGCCCATAACCAAAGCCAAGTCATCTAAATTATTTTGCGCAAAAACACTACATAAGTTGGTGAATACAATAAATATGATGAGTAAATATTTCAATTTATTTTTTATTTGGATTTTGTTCAGTTGGTGTAATCACTTTTGCATTTGTTGGCACCTTATAATTCAAGTATTTATCGTCAACTTGCAGGTTCGTTTTTAAATTTGAATAGGTTCTTTTTGTAATAATAGAATCTGCAGGGCCTAAATATTCAAACTCTGTAATTGTAAAGGGCATTTTAACAGTTCCAACTTGTTGAAAATTACTATAAAATGATTTATGAATTGGCTTATCATTCATATCGTAAAACGCTAAATAAATGGGCAGATAATTCTCATGTACAATTTCTGCACGCTTTGTTTTTATGCTATTTTCACTTTCTGGCACCCAAGTGGTAATCACCATTTTTTGCGCTACTTTTGTGTTTAATAATTTATAGCCAAGTTCCTTTAAACCCATATCGCTAATGCTCCCCGATAAAAAGCTATAAAACAAACTGTTTTTAGAACTTAAATCTAAACCCTGCATTAAAGTTACACTGTTGTTTTTAAAATTATATTCCTTATACTCGCCATTTCCATTAGTAATCACAATTTTTTCTTGTGGTGAAGTAAAATGCGTTACCATAGTGGCACCAACATTTTTATAATAAACCTCACTTTTTAAACTTACTGATTTACCTTTGTATAGCGTTCTAGAAACTAATTCTAAACTAAGTTTATCTATTTTTTGCTGTTGCAAACCATAAGCCGAAAATATAATTATTGCAATAAATAGGGCTGCAACTTTTACTGATATTTTTATGAATCTTTTCAATTAAAAAAAATTAAATTTATTAAGTACTTCTTAATGTTTAAAATGCCTTATTCCAGTAAATACCATGGCCAAATTATTTGCATCGCAATAATCAATTGACAAATTATCTTTCACCGATCCACCTGGTTGAACAATTGCTTTAATTCCTTCTTTAGCTGCAATTTCAACACAATCTGGAAAAGGGAAAAAAGCATCTGAAGCCATAACTGCGCCTTCTAAACTAAAATTAAAATCCCTTGCCTTATTAATTGCATGCTTTAGCGCGTCAACCCTCGATGTCATGCCAACACCACTTGCTATCAATTGTTTATTTTTAGCCAAAACAATAGTGTTACTTTTACTTTGTTTCACAATTTTATTGGCAAATGCTAAATCTAAAAATTGCAACTCACTCGGACATTTTTTTGTAACGCAAGTCATATCCTTTGCACTTTCAGAAACCATGTCTTTATCTTGTTCAATCACACCATTTAAAAGACTCCTGTAAGTAATTGACGGAAGTTGAATTTGATTTAACTGTAATAATATCCTGTTGGGCTTTTGAATTAAAATTGCCATGGCTTCATCGTCAAACTCAGTTGAAATAAGCACTTCAAAAAACAACTTGTTCATCTCTAAAGCTAAGGCCTTAGAAATTTTACCATTACAAATGATTACGCCTCCAAATGCTGAAACTGAATCTCCTGCTAATGCATATTCCCAAGCTTTTAGCAAATCATTATTACTTGCCAAGCCACAAGCGTTGTTATGCTTTAAAATAGCAATTGTTGGTTCGTTAAACTCAATAATTAAATTAATAGCAGCATCAATATCTAGTAAATTGTTGTATGAAATTTCTTTGCCACTTAATTTTGTAAATACTTCATTTAAATTTCCATAAAACCTACCTTTTTGATGCGGATTCTCTCCATATCTTAAATGCTGAACTGTTTGAATTTTATTATTGTATTCATGACTATTATCAGCGGCACTCCCATTAAAATAAGCATAAATTGCATTGTCGTAATGACTACTTAATTTGAATGCTTCTCTTGAAAAATATTTCCTTGTTGTTTCAACAGTAACGCCATTACTATGCTCCAAAATATCTAGCAATTCTGCATATTGATTTCTACTTGAAACAATTAATACGTCCTTGTAATTTTTGGCGGCTGCTCTTATTAATGATATTCCACCAATATCAATTTTCTCTATAATTTCTTTTTCATCACTGGTATGTGCAACTGTTTCTTGAAAAGGATAGAGATCAACAATCACAAGATCAAATACAGGTATTTTATACTGCGCCAATGTATCCATATCCTCTTGAACATCTTGCCTTGCCAAAATACCGCCAAATACGTTAGGATGCAATGTTTTTACGCGACCTCCAAGTATAGAAGGATATCCTGTTAAATCTTCAACCGGATTTACAATCATACCCTGCTTTTCAACAAAATCTTGCGTTCCGCCCGTACTGTAAATATTGACATTTAATCGCTTTAATTGTTTTAAAATCAAGGCTAAGTTATCTTTAAAATAAACAGAAATTAAAACATTTTTGATGGTACGTGATGTGCTCATTACTTTTTTTTTGAGGGTACAAAAGTATCTTTTATTGCATCCTAATGGGCTTATGTTAATGACTTTTTAAAAATAAAAGCCAATTGAATTACACCTGTGCAATTACAAATTTTTTAAAAGCTAATGTGTTGTATACCTAATGCCTACAATTAACAAATCGTCAACCCTTTCGTTTGCTCCTTTCCAGCTATTAAAGATCAAATTAATTTGCTCATTCTGAACGATGTGCGATGTGGTATGCAAGCTTAATAACATATCTTTCAATCTTCTGGTCTTAAACTTTTTACCTTTTGCTCCTCCAAACTGATTCGCAAAGCCATCTGTACATAAATAAATATAATCGCCATGGTTAAGCTGAAAAGTGTTTTCAGTATATCTTTCATATAAATTAGCGCTTCCAGCTCCAATAAGCATCCTATCGCATGCCAATTCAATGAGCTGTTGATTTCTCACCACATAAATAGGAAGTTTAGCACTTGCATATTCTAATTGGTGTTTTTCAAAATCAAATTTACACATTGCGCATGCTATACTTTCAGCTTCATAGTTGTTTTGCTCATTGATTTTCAATGTCTCCTTTACACCTAACTGAAGTTCATCGAGTATATGGGCAGGCTTTGTAATTCCTTTTAAATTAACAATATCATTAAGTAAAGTGGAACCAATTACACTAATCAAAGCACCTGAAACACCATGGCCAGAACAATCTGCAATACCTAAAACTGCAAATTTTGGCTGCATTTTAGACGTTTCCTGTTTCGCAAAAAAATAAAAATCGCCACTTACAACCATTTTGGGGTTATAAATAATAAAGGATTCTGGAAATAACTTTTTAATTTCCTTAAGCTCCGGCAAAATCGCTTGTTTTATCTTATTCGAATAATTGATATTGTCATTTATTCTATATAACGCACTTTCTAATTCAATACTCTTTTTTTCAACCAAGTCTTTTTGACGAATAACATCTGCTGTGCGTAATTTCACTTTTTCTTCCAATATCCTATTTTGACGTTTGAGTGTTTTTTCTCTTAATCTAGTATAACTATTAAAAAGTATGATCACCAATAACAACACAGCAACATAAAAAAGTTTTGTTTTCCAAAATGGAGGTGAAATTATTATTCTAAATGACTTCTCTTCTGATGACCACCTGCCATTTGCATCTGTTACTTTTATTCTAAATGTGTATTCCCCTGGATCTACAGCTGGGTAGCTAATTTTAGATTCATATCTTGATGTTATCCAAGATTTATCAAGCCCTTCCAATTTATACTTATATCTTGTTTTTTCAGCATTTAAATAACTTGGAGAAACAAACTCTATTGAAAAATAATTCTCAAAATATTGAAGCTTTATCTCCTTTTTATAATTAAACAAAGAATCCAGTTTCATTCTTTTTTCAAAAAGATTGAATGACTGCAAAAACAAATAGGGTGTAGGTCTATTAATTTGTTTTACTTTTTCAGGATCAAAACTCACCAAACCATTTATTCCACCAAAATATATAACTCCAGCTTTATCTATAAAATGTGCTCCTTGATTAAACTCTTTAGAAGGCAATCCATCACTTTCATCAAAACTCCTTAAAGAATTTTCTATCATCGAATCTGCTTTTGCAGGTTGTTCAAATAATAATGTTGTTGATGGCAAACTAAAGGTATAAATCCCGCTATTAGTGCTTATCCACATATGATGGTGCTTGTCTTCTAAAATACCATAAACTATATCTATACTCCCACCCGGTAATTTATTATAAGTATAAACATTATTATTTTTCTTGTTTATAGCAGTCAAGCCTCTTTCTGTACCAACCCAAAGCGTGCCGTAAGTATCCTCAATAATAGTTACAGCGATGTCGCTAGATAAATGCCCTGCTGTTTTAGAAGTAGTAGAAATCCATGTAAATTGCTGCTTTGTTATATCTAATCTATTAACGCCATTGTCTTGCAAGCCTATCCATAAGGTATTTTTATCTGTAAAAAACAAACTAGTAATAGCGTTTTGTGCAATGGTATTCGGATTAGAACTGTGACTATATAAACTAGCTAATTTTGTTTTAATATTATACCTAATTAAACCTTCGTTAAAAGTCCCTATCCACATTTCATTGTCATTAAATGCTATGCACGAAACTGACAATGCTGATATTCCAAGATCTTTAAGATTTGCAATCTCAAACTTTTCCATTTTGCCTGTTTTAGGCTCCAAGCGCAACAATCCTTCACCCTCAGAACCAATCCAAAAATTACCAGCAGCATCTCGTTCTATACAACTGTAATAAGCAACCACACTTTGGTTGCTTCCATTTTCATAGTATTCGTAATTTTTAAATCGATTGTTTTTTTTATTGAGGCATGACAATCCTGAAGATGTTCCCACTAGCATATATTCTTCATTGCTATAAATACTCCAAACATCATTATTACTCAAGGAGTTTTCATTAAAAGGATTGTGTTGATATAGCTTAAAATTGTTGGCTTTCGGATTTAATAAATCCAAACCTCCACCATCAGTACAAATCCAAATCAAACCACTTCTATCTTCATAAACCTTATTTAAAAAATTGTAGCTTAATGAGTTTGAATTGTAAATTTCATGCTTGTAATTATGAACTTTATTTGTGTTATGGTCATAATAATACAATCCTCCCCTATAGGTTGCAACCCACCAATTTCCTTCTTTATCAATAAGAGCCGATTGCACACTTTCCCTGTTTTCCTGCAAAGATTGGGTTAAGCGTTTGCAATCTTTTTTGTATGAACTATTATTGATATTATAACTTAAAATTACACCATCATTTGTAACCAAATAAATAGAATCGCTGCTTGCGCTATTGGGCATTATTGTTTGAAAACTCATATCAGGAATTTTCTTAAAAATGTTGTTAGCCAAAAAAGTGGAATTAGCTTGCTTATTGTTAGATAGTGAATAGTATAAACCAAACTGTGTAGCCAACCAAACCGTATTGTTTTTATCCTCATACATTGTGGTTACTCTATAATAATCAGGTAAACGATCTAATAAATCATACTTTAAAGGATGTATATCTTTTGTTGCTAAATCATAAATAAAGTATTGAAATTGAGAGTTGGAAAACCAAATATTACCGCTACCATCTTCTAATAAGCTGCTAATAGATTGTATTTTGTACATTTCCTTTTTCCAATACAATTTAGGAAGCCTTTCAAAAACTTTAGTTAATCTGTTGAAAACACATAAGCCTCCGTTATCTGTGCCTACCCATATGTTTCCATGCCTATCCTCCATTAAACAGTTCACTATATTTCCTGAAATACTTTTACTGTCTTCAGGATCAAATTTAAAAGCCTCAAATTGATAGCCATCAAACCGAAACAAACCATCAGAGGTTCCTACCCACATTAAACCAAATTTATCTTGCAGTATACATGTCGAAGAGCTTAACGAAAGACCTTCCTTTGGTCCA
>CAMBZU010000058.1 GCA_945872355.1 Chitinophaga pinensis | reverse complement strand
GTTGTGAATAGGTTTCAAATTGTATCTTTGATTTATTGATATTCACTGTACTATACCAAAACAACTGCTGTGATTGACTTAGCGTGAATATGTAGGAATAAAAAAATTGAAGGAATATCAAACAAAAATGCCGCATAAGCGGCATTTTTTGTTTTCTAAAATAACTCTAATTGTTGCGAAACTTCGGGTAGTTTTTGTTCTTTTTTACCATAAAAAATTTCCATTTCGCCAAACTGTTTGTCGGTAATTTGTAAAATGCCCACTTTGCCTTGCGCGGGTAAACTTTTGGTTACGCGGTTTTTATGTACATGGGCATTTTCGCTACTGCTACTGTGCCTAATATACATGCTAAATTGAAACATAGTAAAGCCATCTCTTAAAAGTTCTTTGCGGAACTTGACTGCTGCCTTTCGCTCTTTTTTTGTTTCGGTTGGTAGGTCGTACATTACAAGTGTCCACATAATGCGATAAGCGTTTAAGCGGGTGGTAGCAATAGGCATGGTTTAACTTTAAAACTTTGGAAAAGTGAGATTGCGCTGTTCGCCCTCAAAGCATTTTACTAAACTAACAGCAGTACGCTGTGTAGCAAGCATTAAGGGGCTTTTTTCTCCATTGATGATCACATCCATGGCTGGTATTTGAAGCAGTACTTTTTTTATTGCTATCGGAATATCTTCATTTAAACCATGTGAAGCAACTAAAGCTATCACCACCTGATCAGCAAATGGTCGGTATGGTTCCATTAAATCATCGGCCAAACAATAGGCATTGTAACGGTTGCTATGAAAAATCCCCAAGGTGGGTAGCAACCCAGCACCAACAATACTTCGGGCCATAGTGGCACGTAATATAGCATAGGCATAATTTAAGTAATTATTTGGTGCTAAACCTTCTCTATCACGCTTAAAAATACATGCATTTGTTGTGTTTGATGGTGTACCTAAAATAACTGGCGATATTGTTTTCCAATAATAAGCCGCAGCAATTCCCTCTGCATTTCCACTATCGCCACTTTTAATATTTTTAAGTATTGGTTTTAAATAGTCAATGGGTAAAGCGTGTTTTTGGAGCACTTGTTTTTGGTTGCTTATTTTTTGTTCAACCGTTTGTGCCCATAATTGTTTTTTTAATGGTTCGCTGGCATCTAATTGCGCGCGGTAGCGTTCAGCTTGAATACTGTTACTGCTTAATGGTAAAGTTAAACCAATAGGGTGGTGTTGGCTGTTGCAGGTAATTAAAGCCACATTGTTGTTTAATAAAGCTTCTATTAATCCCTGCGTAATGGTAATTTGCTTGTGGTCTAAAATTACTATGCCAATGTCTTCAATAGGAATAGAAGCTACCGCTTCTTTTTTAAAATGAGCTGGTAAGGTTTCGCTTTTTTCAACTTCAGGCAAACGCACCTTTAGCTGTGCATCGGCTAAGTTTAAATAGGCTGGATTTCCGAAATAAAGGGTACGTTTTATCATTTTACAGTGCAAATAAATAAAATACCAATTACAACATTTTCAAACAATTAATCAAAATCAACTTTAAACTTCCTATCAATGACTTCATGATGCGCCTTTTTAAAAGCCGCAACACCACCAAACCAGGCCAAGGCATCATTGCGTTTTAATTTAGTTTCTTTTTCTGATAAATAACTTTGGTAAGAAGAAAATTGCCAAGCTTCAACCTGTGTTGTAAAACCATGATGCACAGGATTTGTGTGTAAGCTTTGCAAAATAGCTTTCATCATTTACTTCCTTGCGTTTAAAATTATGCAAAAACAAAGCTCCTTTTCTATCATACATTTTATTGTATGCCTTGGTGTACGCGTTAAAAAAATTGCTGAATTGTTGCGAAATAAAACCCTCAAGGTTTTTAAAACCTTGAGGGTTTAGTAAAGGATATTCATCCGATATATTTGAAATAATTTCTTCGTCTTTTATTTTAACTAAAAAATGAAAGTGGTTAGGCATTAAACAATAAGCATAAGTATCGGCAACAGGGCTAATATATTGATGGTATTTGTTTAAAAAATAAATGTAATTATTGTCAGTCTTAAAAAGATTTTCTCTGCTGTTGGCGTGATTATAGAGGTGATAATAAGTATTGAGTTATAACATTTTATACAGTGTTAGTTTAAAATCATCAAGGTTTTAAAAACCTTGATGATTTGTATTACCATAGTTTAGTAATATTAATATTCTCCCACTTTTACAATTTTACCTAAATGGTTGATTCTCACTTTTGCAACATCAGAAAGTGGGCTGCAGCTTTGAATAAATCTAAAAGTAATATTGTATAGCTCTTTTCTGTCTTTCAGCATTTTACTATCAACAGATTTAGTTTCTAAATGATGATTAAACATATAGTTTTTTGTAGATATTTTCTGCACCCTAAATAAATTCGGACTTATTAAATGATAATTATTATGATCCATCAAATCAATTTCATTTGGATTAAATCCTGTTTTTTCATTTGGAAAAACAAAGCATTCATTTTGTTTCATAGTAAATAAAAACTGCCAACCTATTTCTTGATTATAAGTTTTGTCAATAACTGTCAATCCTTGATTAACTCTTTCAACAGCTTCATAAAATGAAACTACTTTTTCTTGTAAATTGCCTTTATCATCTTTATAAATTGCAACATGGTGGTTATTACCAGTGTTTACAAAATCAACAGCTATTTTATTCCCATTTTCATCTAATATTAATTTGCCATTATGATCTTTTTTATAACGTAAAGTTTCGGCATTGCTAATGCCAGTAATTGCAACTCGTTTTATTGCAATTCCTTTTTCTTTGTTCAACCAAATTGGATTTTCTGTTAGGTTTGAAAAAGCGTCTTTTGCATTATTTTTAAATTCGATTAAACGTGCATTTAGTATGGCTTTTATTTTAGGGTCAATCACCTTTTCAATTTTTAAATCAGGTGAAATGTCTTTTCTAATTGTATAAATATTCTCCTGCCAAACTAATTTTACTTTTTCTGATACTTTGTGTTGTTGGTGCTCATCTAAATAAATTGGATTTTTATCAATGGCATTTTTACCTGCGAATGCTTTTTTAGGATCGTTTTCAAACGCTGCTAATCTTTTTAAAAGTGCTTCTTTTATATTCTTTTTCGATACTTTATTAATGGTTTCTATATTCAAGGAAGCATTAATTTTTACTTCAGCTGTTTGATATTGTTTAATGCTACCATAAATTGTTTCTTGATGCAATTGACCACGTGGCGTTAATTCTGTTTTGCTTTTTACGCCATCTTTAGTTTTAAATTTATTGATATTTTTGGTTACAACTTTATTATTTGCTTTAAATGAAATTAAAGTGTTTTCTAATTGCTCCTTAGCTTCGGCTCTAAAATCATCAATTGGTATTGGCGGTTTAAAACGTAACCTATTGTTTTTATCGCGGCAAAGTTCTTTTTGTTCAATAAAGTAAATACTACTTCCTTTATCGCTTCTTGCATTTAGGTTGTTTAAATATTGAACATGGCTTCGTTTTGTAAAAGCCACTGTTATTGCATCCATTGCATGATGGCGGTGGTCATTACGTTTAGTCCAATCGGTAATTCTTTTTACAACCTTTCCATCTCTATTTGTAAACTCATTTGTTAAGCCAAGTGCATTATATTTTTCCCAATTCAATTCTTGCATTACATCTATCAACTGCCAATCTTCTCTTAACCTATTTGTTACGCTGCCTGTGGTGGTTGTAACTTCCTTGCAAATGCCTTCTAGCATTTCTTTTGCCTTTTTTGCAATGTACTGTGTATCGCGCAATTCGCGATCAATAAAGCCACTTGGTATTTTACTTTCGGGCATTAAAAGTTTATCGTATTTTGTTTTTGTTATTTCATCTTCAAGTTTTACTTTGGAGTTGGCTTGTTTAAGATTTGCAACCCTTTGTTCATAAAGTTCAAACTCTTTTTCTCCAAATTTTTGCAAAATAAAATCACGCGCAGTCATATCTGCTTTTTCAACATTGATAGATTTTAATTCAAGTGTTTTATTTGAGAATGAATCATCAAATAATTTTGCTTTTGGCAAAATATGTTCAATATCAAACTTCTTAGAAAACAACTCATTTGGTGCTATATAAGTATTAGAGTAGAGCGTTCTAAATCCATTTTTTTTTAATTCTAAATACAACTTGTAACGAATTAAATCATTTTTGCTAACTTGTTTTAAACCAAATTCAGCTTGCAGAATCTTGCGATAACTTTCGTGTTCAGATGTAGATTTTGAGATAGCTTCGGTAGTATCTCTTCTTTCATCTGCACTCTTTTTTAGTTCACGTGCAAGTTCAACCCTAATTTCATCAAATGCACCATACTCGTCAATTGCAGCATTTACAACGTTAATAGTTTGGTTTAAAATTTTCTCTACAATTGGATTTCTTAAACTGTTTTTAGGCAGTATATCTAATTTTGCTTTATATATTTTGTTGTCAATTTCTTCGCGATTTAAAGATGCTTTTGAATGTCTTTTTTCACCAGCATAGGCATATTCAACTGCGCTTGGCTCAGTTGGTTTGTTACTTCTACCACCATAAGAAAAGCCGTTTTTTAAATGTGGTAATATTTTACGTATTGCTTTCGCACTTAAGGAGCCATAATCATCAGGCAAAGCAACATTTAAAATGATTTGTGCATATTCATTTTCAAATCCAAACTTATTTTTAAGTGCAAGTAATAATTTTTCGTTACCAGTTTTTGAACCATCTCCTTCGTAAGAATATAGCAAATGCCACAGTTGAAAATGCAATTGTTTTTCAATCTCATTGCCACCAATTGATGAATCAAATTCAAGTATTTCGGTATTAATATGTAAAGCTTCAAAAACCGTTTTTACAAATTCTTTTGCTTCGGCAGCAGGCAGTTTTGTAGCATCTTTTTCATCGTGCCCAGATAGTTCACAAATTTTTTGATAGGCAGTATAAAGTAGGGCATTTGTTTTGTTGCCTTCAATGTCTTTGTAGTTTAAATCGTAATCTTTTGGTTTTTCAAATAGTAGTTTTAAAGCTTCTGCTTTAGAAATTTTAAATTTAGTATTTAACTCTTCAAAAAGTAAATTTTTAGCATCTTCATCAAGCTCATAAGTCTCTTTTGTTTTTATATGAGTTACTTCAATATTGTTTAATATTTGCCATATTTTAAATTCTTGAAATAAAGGAGATGATTTGGGAATTACTCTCATTCCGCGCCTTTTAAGTTTTGATTTACCATCAATTATTACTTCAATTTCTTCGCTTTCAAATTCACAAAAACTAATCAAGCCCTTTTGTGATTTTAGTTTACGCTGATAGAAAATAATTACATCTCTAATTTCAGTTTTTAATTCATCGGTGAGTTCATTATGATAATCGGCTTGCCTACTCCAAATCGTATTGAATTCATCTAAGAAATCTTGACGATAAAATATTTGTTTTTTCAAACTCGCATTTGAATCTACCTCCAGTTGCTTGTACAAATATTGCCCAACAGTTAGTTTCTGAAAAACTAATTCTTTACTTCTATCGCCAATAGCACCAAGGTATCCGCTTGAATTATTTATCTCATTGTTTATTTCTTTGAGCACAATCGCTAATTGTTCAAGGTCAATTTTCTTTGTTATTGCATTTGCCCGCCATTGATAATTTTCAAGTTTTAAATCTTTTCCTTTAGTTGTTCTTTTTATACCAACAATATCAAATGGTTTTGCGCATATGGCCCATGTTTGGTTTCCATTTTTGCCTTTTAAATCTGCTTTAAGGCTCAGGTCATTAAGTATAGTAGGGTAGTATTTATTTTGAGCTTCCCATATTTTGTCAAATTCAGCTTGTAAGTCGGATCTATAAAAGTCTGGGATGAATTTTTTGCCTTCTAAAAGCAGCGCTAAAACAAACTGCCCTGGTGTTTGATTATTGTCATAAAGTTGCTTTGCAACAGCCATTCCATCAATTAATTGTCCTTCATCTTCGCCTTTTGCTTTTCTACTACTTTTATAACCGCGCTTCTTATTCATCATTAATAAAACACGAACAAATTCATCTAAAGCAATTTCCTCTTTGGCTGCAAGTGCTCTATTTCTTATTGTTCTAAATGTTGTTGCATTGCCTTCTTCCGAAAAAACAAATTCATTGTCAATTATTGAATGCTCTTTTAATACTTTAATAAGTTCATCTCTTCTTAATTTGTAGCGTTGCAAATTTCTTCTTGCTCCTCGTTGCTTTGTTCTGCCTGCATTTGGTGATAGTCCTTTTCCACTCTGAAAATCTTCTTCAGGTTTAAAAGAAGCTGAGATCTGTCCATTTTTATCAACCTTTACTAAATTATCACCATATTGAATAATCCTTGAGCCAATTTTAACTATTGAAGATTTTTCATTTTCTTTCTCAGCTTCATTTACAATTGCCCATCCAATAGATGCACTTCCTAAATCTAATCCTAATATTTTTTTCATATATAAATTTTACTATATTTGTACCACAATTTGAACCTATTCACAATAAGGATTATTCCGTTGTGAAAACATTTAAGGCGGGAGAGCAATCTCTCGCTTTCTTTTTTACAAAACTATCGTTTTCTATTTCAAAAAAAAATAAACTTTATATAAAGTTTTAATTTAACGCTTAATACATTGGCGAAACCTCCTATTTCGCCGCTAATACCAATGTGATTTGTAAATTATGCCAATATTTTAAAATCTTACATTGATATTACGCTTCCATTGTAAACTTACCTTTGAACCTGCAGGCAAATATGGCTTTAGGCGTTCATCATCAATTTTATAATTAACCATCATTAGATTTTGCCATGTAGCCTTTATAAATGCACTCACTTTAATTAATTTAACATGTAAATACTAATGTTTAAAACGCTGGCAAAACTCACCCACATCAAATAAGGAATATTGATTAAACCTGCCCATTTATTGCTTTTGTAAAACATAATAATCATCATTAAAATACTTAGCCATAGCAGCAAAATTTCAATAGCTGCAAAGCCTATAGCATGATATTTGAAAAAGATAAAGCTCCATAAGAAGTTGAATAAAAGTTGTATAAAATAAATGCCAAATAATTTATTTTTATCTTTTTTTGAACTGTTCAATATCAAGAAAAATGAAATGCCCATCAAGATGTACAAGGTGGTCCAAACGGGCCCAAATAAGTTGTTAGGTGGATTAAAAGAAGGTTTGTTTAAAGTTACATACCAACGCTCAATATTGGAGGCTGTATAATAACCTGATATACCGCCTATGATTAAAGGCAATAGGATTGAAAAAAATAATTTAGTTCCTTTTTTCATTTTGTGTTAAAAAAGATTTGGGGTTATTGACATGCTTAGCTAATATGCGTTTTCCTTCAATTTTTACGGCAGCATTTTTTCTGTATTGCCATACAATGTCGCTTGCCTTTTTTCTTGTTTCTTCCACATCAACAATAGGGTAGGGGTAATCTATGCCAATAATACAGCCATACATGGCTTGGTCCATTTGTGTTAACTTATGTGGTTGGTGAATAAGATGAGCTGGTATATCTTTAAGTTCGGGCAACCATTGTTTAATAAATAAGCCCGCTGGGTCGTGTTCCTCCGAATTTTTGATTGGATTATAAATTCTTATGGTGTTAATGCCTGTTGTTCCGCTTTGCATTTGCAATTGTGGATAATGGATACCGGGTTCATAATCTAAAAATTGGCGTGCTAAAAAGTGCAATGCTCGCCAATCTTGCCAAAGGTTAAACACAAAAAAAGAAACCACCATGGCGCGCATCCTAAAATTAATATAACCAGTTGCTACAACACAGCGCATACAAGCATCAACAATTGGAATACCTGTTTTTCCTTGTTGCCATGCAGCAATATAAGTTTCATTTTTTGGCTTTATGAGTTCGTTATAGGCGCTATTAATATTTTTATATTCGTAGCTACATTCATCTTCAAATTTTTGAATAAAATGGCAATGCCAATGCAGCCTTGAAATGAAATTTGACAAGGCGCTTTTATTAACTGAATTGTTGTAATGTTGCTGCGTGTACTGATATACCATGCGCATACTAATATTGCCATAAGCAAGATAAGGGGATAGTCTGCTACAACCTTTTCTGCTATACAATGGTTTGCTGATATGTTTGCTGTAATTCACATGCCTTTCTTTAATAAAACTATCTAAATAACGCCAAGCCCAGTATTCGCCTCCTTCCTGAAAGTTTTTATGGCGTGTTGTTATTTTATCATCAAGTGGCGGGCCTTTAATTTCATCTGTAATTGTAGGCGGCATTTGAACAAAGTGCCAATTTTTTTCATCAATTATTTTAGGCGAAGCGGTCATGCTTGCTTCCCATAACTTATCCCAATGTTGTCTGCTCTTTAATCTTCTAATTACTCCATTTGTTTGGTATTCTTTCCAACCAATACCATGCTTTGTAAATAATGCCAGCATTTGCTGATCACGCAAATAGGTTATGCCATTGCCAATTTCTTGCGATGAAAAAATGTGCTTAATGCTAAAGTTATCAATCAGCGTTTGAAAAACTTTTTGCGCTTCATTGCAACAGCAGTAAATTTCTGCATCATAAGCTTTAAGTTTATCATTCATTTCAGCTAAAGACTCATGCACAAAACGCCAATGCCGAACATCACTGTCATCATGGTTCATTACCGAAGGTTCATAAATGTATAAAAGCAACAATGGAAGTTGAGCTTGCTGTGCATAAAATAGTGGTTCATGATCGGTAAATCTCAAATCACGTTTAAACCAAACTATATTTATTTCTTGCTTTTGCATATGCTTCACAGCACCTAATAGAACAAGCTTCTATCATATTTGTTTATGCTAAAGCCAAAGGTTTATTGCTTAAACCCAAATTAATCAATAGGAGATTTAAAAAATCGAACTCCTTGATTTAGTTGGGTTAATCCCGATATAGAAAATGTTATCAGATTTGTAAAAATCTGATTTACAATTTCTTTATCGTTTACGCATTTCTAATGCTTAATCTGGGTTAAATAAACTGCTGTGGCACCCTTAAATTAATTGTTAGTTACAAGCCTGCAAACAGTAAATGAATGTCTTTTTTCTTGCTTCATTTTCAAAAACACTAATTAATCCTAAACCGAATATAATTTATACTAAAGCCCATCCCCGAAAATTTCTTTTCGTAATGTGTTCTTGTGTTAAAAAGCAAATCATGATGAGGTCCTAAAAAACCGGGCAATTCAGCATATAAATTATTAGTATGCAGCAATACCTCATGCCCTTCCTGTTGCAGCAATTCCATTGTAAAGTTATACAACAAGGCGCTGTCGGTTTTTAAATGCAATATACCTCCAGGCTTCAAAACTTCTAAATAACGCTTTAAAAAGGGCAAAGCAGTCAATCTTTTTTTAATGCGCTTTTCCTGTGGTTGCGGATCGGGAAACGTAATCCAAATTTCATCAACCTCATTTGGCGCAAAGGCAGTTACAATATTTTCGATACGTGTTCTTAAAAACGCAGCATTGTTGAGCTTGTTTTCCAAAGCTATTTTAGCGCCTGTCCACAACCTATTGCCTTTTAAATCTAAACCAATAAAATTTTTATCTTTAAAAGCAGCAGCCATCGCTGTGGTATATTCTCCTTTGCCGCAACCGAGCTCTAACACCAAAGGGCTATTGTTTTTAAAATAATTTTTTAGCCATAGCCCTCTCAAAGCGTAGTTTTCCACTTCTTTTTGAGCTTGTAAATGATGAAACACATTTGTAAAAGTTTCTAACTCTGCAAACTGTTGTAATTTATGTTTTGCCAATTTATTTAAATTTTATGGCTGTAAATCTCTGCAATGTTTTTAATTTGTGAAACCAAATTTTAAAAAAAATTAAAGCAAAACGCATTTTATTGAGCCCATTAAACTGGGGAATAGGCCACGCAGCGCGATTGGTGCCTATAGCGCATCAATTGTATGCGCAAGGTGCAAGCATTTTTATTTGCGCTCATGGCCCAGCTTTAAATTTAATGCGCTTAGAATGTCCTTATGCACAATTTGTTGAAGATGTGCCTTTTGAAATTACCTATGCTAAAGGCAAATGGCGTAATATCTTTAAACTTTTATGGCAATTGCCAAGCATGGCGCTGCAAGTGTATAAGGAGCAACAACTGCTTAAGAAATTAGTAGTAAAGCATCAAATAGAGGCTATCATTTCCGACAATCGCTATGGCTTTTATCATGCTTCTATTCCCTGTTTATTCATCACCCATCAATTACAAATAAAGGTGCCAATAGGCGCAGGACTGGTTAATTTAGTAAATCATTATTTTATAAATAAATTTAATGCTTGCTGGGTGCCCGATTGGGCGCAAAATGAACATGCATTGGCTGGCGCATTAAGCAGAAATAAGGGTTTAAAAAAGCTGCACTATATTGGTCCATTAAGCCGCGCAACTAAAATTGATTCAAATACAAAGGAAGATGCGCCCATACTTTATTTACTCTCTGGTGTTGAACCACAAAGAACTTTGTTAGAGCATATTATTTTACAAAGATGGGAACAACACCCGCACAAAGCCATTTTAGTAAGAGGCTCAGCTTTAAATAATGAAAAATTGAATCAGCTTAACGAAATAGAAGTACATAATTTTTGTGATGCAAAGCAATTGCAAACAATAGTTGCAAAATGTAAGTTAATCGTTGCACGAAGCGGCTATAGCACCATAATGGATGTGGTGCAGTGGCAAAAAAATGCAATATTTATTCCAACACCCGGGCAGTTTGAACAAGCATATTTAGCAAAATACCTAAGCGGTAAAAAATGGTTCTACACCATCAATCAAGATGATTTTTTACAATTGAATGAAACAGCTATCAAAACCTATCAATTTCCAAAACAGCCAAAGAACCAAACTAATTTTGCAGCGCTGCTTAAGTTGATAATGTAATAAAAATATTATTTCTCCTCAATTTTACCTAACAAAGTAAAATCAACCTGCTTTCTCAACAAATCTGTTTTTTTAATTTTAATCAAAACCTTATCGCCCAATTGATAAAACTTTCTTGTTTTTCTGCCGTGATAACAAAAGTTTTCTTCATCAAAAGTATAAAAATCATCAGTCATATCTTTCGCTCTAATCATGCCTTCACAATGATTTTCAATAATCTCAACATACATGCCCCACTCGGTTACACCAGAAATTAATCCTTCAAACTCTTGACCCATCTTGTCCATTAAAAACTCAACTTGCTTGTATTTGATGGAAGAACGTTCTGCTTCAGCAGCCAGTTTTTCCATATCTGATGAATGTTTGCAAAGCAATTCAAGCGATTCTACTTGTAATAAATTTTGCGCATCATCTGGTTTTGTTTTACCTTCATCTAAAGCCAAATAATAATTCAACAAGCGATGCACCAATACATCAGGATACCTTCTAATAGGCGATGTAAAATGGGTGTAATAGTCAAAGGCTAAACCATAATGGCCAACATTATCGGTGCTGTAAACAGCTTTTGCCATGGTTCTTATAGCCAATTGTTCAATCATATTCGATTCGCGTTTGCCAGCCACATCGCTTAAAAGCTGGTTCATGCTTTTGGCAGTTTGCAGCTTGTTCGATGTTTTTAAGGTGTAGCCAAAACGACTAATAAAACCAGCAAATTCTAATAATTTATCGGGGTTTGGATGATCATGTATACGATAAACCATAGGCCTGTGCTTGGCATTTTCTTTTTTCTCTTTCTCGCTGGCTGTATTTTTTGCGTCAGTTTTAATTTTACCACAGTATTCAGCAACCTTTCGGTTGGCCAACAACATAAAGTCTTCAATAAGTTTATTCGAATCCTTGGCATCTTTAAAGAACACACCTAATGGCTTTCCATTTTCATCTAAATTAAACTTTACTTCCGATTTTTCAAATGCAATTGAACCATTTTTAAAACGCTTATCACGCAATTTTTTAGCCAATAAATTCAAGGTAAGCAACGCTTCATTGTAATCACCAATCCCAGTTTCTAAAACAGTTTGCGCTTCTTCATAGCTAAACCTTCTATCGCTTAAAATTACAGTTCTTCCAAACCATTGCTGCAAAATTTCGGCCTCATCATTCATCACAAAAACAGCGCTAAAACAAAGTTTTTCTTCATTCGGGCGCAATGAACATACATGATTACTCAATACTTCGGGCAACATAGGTACACAACGGTCAACCAAATAAACCGATGTGGCTCTGTTAATAGCTTCTGCATCTAACAATGAGCCGGGTTTTACGTAATGCGCAACATCGGCAATGTGCACCCCAATCTCCCAATTTCCATCAGGTAATTTTATGATAGAAAGCGCATCATCAAAATCTTTGGCATCAACGGGGTCAATGGTAAAAGTAGTTTTACCTCTAAAGTCTTTACGTTTACTAATTTCAGCAGCAGTTATTGCTAAGGGAATACTTTTAGCTTCATCTTCAACTTCTACCGGAAACTCAACAGGCAGTCCATATTCGGCCATAATGGCGTTCATTTCAGTATTGTTTTCACCCGGTTTGCCAAGCACACGTATAATTTCACCTATAGGATTTTTACCAGTTTCCGACCATTCAATCACTTTTGCAACGGCCTTATCGCCATGCGTGGCGCCATTCAATTTTCCTAAGGGAATAAATATATCCGGACTATTTCGCTGGTTCGCATTCACTAAAAAAGCGAAATTTTTAGATAACTCCAAAATACCCACAAACTCTTCCTTGTAACGTTTAGTAATTTCTACCACTTCCCCTTCAGGCTTGCGCCCACGTGATGGCAATAAATAAACTTTTACAGTGTCGTTATTCATAGCACCACGCACATTTTGCTGCGCTATAAAAATATCTTGTTCGCTGTCTTCACTAATTACATAAGCACTTCCACTCTGCGTAATCTCTATGCGCCCACTCAGGTATTTTTCATTCAGTTTTAATTTAAATTTTCCACGCTCAGTTTCTTCCAAAAAATTTTGATTTTTTAAATCATCCAACAAATGGCTAATAAGCATGCGCTCAGCTTCGGAGTGCACACCAACATCGGCAGCCAACTGCTTGTAATTATATAACTTTTTGGGATTATGATTAAAAACACCCACAATTTCTTTAAAAAGTGCTGTTTTGTTTTTCTGCTGATTTCCTTGTTTTTTTTTCGACATATATCCACAATAATTCAATCAAAGATAATACAATTAAGAGAAACATATTTTAGTAAAAATAGCCTATTAAAAATTTGGGCAGCCACATTTGCATGCTGTAGGGGCCAGCATGCAAATGTGCCGGGCTTTCCACGCCAATCTTTTTGCCCCAGCAAAAAGGATTTCCGCTGCAATCCCTGCTGCAAAGCATAATGATCACACAAAACAAAATATATCAATTGCCTCTAAAGGTCATAAAGTGCAAAGCGAATGAACTAATACCAATGTGATTTATAAATTATGCCAATAATTTATAATCTGAGACCATTTGTATTTATTAAATAGCCCAAAGCTATTTAATAAATTTACAATGGATAATGCCGATATAACAAAATATAGTTCAATAAAATTGGACTATTTATTTTGTATAATCGGTGTTATTTCACATCGGTATTAATCCGTTTTTTACAACAATAACAAGAAAAAAATTAAGCCTAAAAATCGAACAGATGTAGATATTATGTAGGATCTGATAAAATCATCATTAAAGCCATTGGCCTTAAGCTTTTTGTATGCCATACTCGTGGTAACAATTACGAAAGTAATTAATAAAAAAAGGTAAATGAGTAATGAAACCCTCGCATTAATCATTTGAAATTTGAGGTTAACTAAAAATAAAACAATAATGCCAAATAATACCGCAAATGTGTTGATACGACTGGCAGCAAATAAATCAATTAATAACAATTTATTTTCTTCGTCAAGTTTTTTTAAGGCCTTGTTATTGATAAATTGGGCTATAAAATTTAAACCAAGCATTAAAATGAAAGCAGCAATAAAATTATCCATGAGAATAGATTTTTAAACATATAACGGAACTAAAACGGGGCAATAAAAGTAGATAAATAATTGTGTTTTACGGGTGAATTAAAATCATTAACTAGGATTTATATGAACAATAACTGCGCAAGTGACAGAAGCGGCATCCTTTATTGTGCAAGTGTAAAATAAATATTAAAAACGTATTTGCGCACACAATAAAGATAGAGCATATGGCACCACCCTTAAATTTTTTTGTATTAAATTAATTGAAAAAATAGGCTTTTAAAAAATGGAAGGGATGCGCCCATTTAAAGCCGATTATCTATATTTTAGAAGTTTTTAAATTACTTTTACTTGCCATATAAACCCCACTAAAAATCATAAGTGATGCAATAATTTTTACATAATCAATTTCATCTTTTCCTAATATTACAGCAAACATGGCAGTTAGTAAAGGTTGTGAATAAATGTAGCTGCCAGCCACTGAGGAACTCAAGTTTTTTAGCGCATAAGTGTTTAAAATATAGGCCAAATAGGTGGTGGCAAATACCACAAAACATACTTCCCAATATATTTTTTTAGGCATATTGTGCCAATCAACAACCATTAACTGCTCGTAACCAAAGGGTAACACAATAATAAATCCAGTTAAAAAAACCCATTTTACAACAGTAATTGTATGATATTTTTGCAAAAGTGGTTTTACGATGATTAGGTACAAACCCCATGAACAAGCGTTAAGGAGCACCAACAAATCGCCCCAATTAACCATGCCCAAATGCTTGCCTTGTGCAGGATTTAAAATTAGAAAAACGGCACCAGCCAAACCAGTTATAATTCCAGTAATGCGCAATAATGTAATCTTTTCTGTCATAGCAAAATAACCCATAAGCACCACTAAAATTGGGGTGCATACCATCATAATAGAGGCATTGATGGGAGAGGTTAAACTGAGTCCTTTAAAAAATAACAATTGATTAACTGCTACGCCAAAAACCCCACAAAAAAACAAACGAAGGCGGTCTTCCTTTGCTATTTTTTCGAAACGCATAAAAAGTGACGTGAGCCAATATAAAACCATAGCACAAAAGGCACGCAGCAAAATAAAACCAGAGGATTGAATATGGCTACCCAACACATCTTTAGCCACAGAATAATTGATGCTGTAAATTACATTGGCCCCTACAAGGCATAAATGACCAAGCAAATTTTTATTCATGGCCACGAAAGTAATATTATTTGAAATAATTATTAATCAAAAAATGATAATTAATAGCGTAATAGTTTAAGTAAGCGCCTTAAACGCCGCACAATTGCTCTTCAGCAGAAAATTATTTAAAACAAACACTTAAAATAAAGCTTTGCTTTTTATACCAACACCAACTTATTTAAACGCTTTCTTCAGCGCTTCAATAGTACTCTTCGTGCTGCCAATAAAAATTTTATCCTCACTAATAATAGCAGGTCTTTTTAAAAAAGTATATTCTTCGAGTATGTAATTTTTATAGTCGTTTTCTTTTAACTCCATCTTATCTAAGCCTAAAATACGATATTTCATAGCTACTCTGCTAAACAATTTTTCGTACGAACCTGCAAGCTGCGCCATTTCAGCTAATTGCTCTGCAGTTATTTTTTCTTCTTTAATATCTTGTAAAACAACATCTTTATCAATTTTTATTTCTGATAAGATTCTTTTGCATGTACTGCAGTTTCCTAAATGGTATATTTTTTTCATAAAATTGTTCAAAAGCAAATTAATGCCTAATCAACATAATCATGCATATTTTGTTTACATTGGCAATCAAATTGTTATAAATTGAGTTCAGAAGCTACAAATCCAATAAAAAATTTTAAGACCTATAGACTTATTGTTCCAATAATAATTGGTCTTGGAGTAGCTTCATACATGTTGTTTAAGAACTTTAAGCCAGGTGCTTTTGATGGCGTAGAATTTACCTTGCAAAGCGCTTTGTGGTTGGGCTTAGCACTTTTAATGGTTGTTGTGCGAGATGTGGCCTACATGGTGCGTATTAGAGTGCTTACTGATAATTTTTTAAGTTGGAAAAAAAGTTTTCAAGTGATAATGATTTGGGAATTTGCTTCTGCAGTTATTCCCCCAAGTTTAGGTGGCGGTTTTGCTGTTGCCATTTACGTCTTGAACCGCGAAAAAATTGAATTAGGTAAAAGTGTAGCGGTAATTTTATTCTCATCTTTATTGGATGGTATTTTTTTAGGTGTGATGGGCCCTGTGGCCTATTTTTTAGCAGGTGGCGAATCCTTGTTTCTTAATTTGAATATTAAAGTTCCTCAGTTTTTATCTTTTTTCATTAACGAAAAAAGCATTGCATTTACCTTTTGGCTTGTATATTTTGCACTGCTGTTTTATAAGCTAGTGGTGGCATTTGCGCTTTTTATTGATGCAAAAGCGGTAAAAAAACTTTTAGTTGGTGTTTTTAGATTGCCTATTTTAAAACGATTTGCCATGGCGGCGCAAACAACCGGAGATGAAATGATACTTGCGAGTGCTGAACTAAAAGGTAAAAAGTTTAGTTATTGGTTCAAAGCTATTTTAACCACTTTTATCAGTTGGAGCGCCCGCTTTTTAATAATCAATTTTATTATTGCTGCTTTTAGTCCAGGCTATATCAATCATTTAGTGCTTTACAGTAAACAAATAATTATTGGTATAATTAACATTATTAGTCCAACACCCGGTGGTAGTGGTTTGGCAGAAATTATGTTTTCACAGTTTTTTAAAGCCGAGTTGCAAAATAACCTCACATTGGCCTCTGCTTTGGCTTTATTGTGGCGCTTAATAAGTTATTACCCATATATTTTTGCAGGTGTAATTATTTTACCGCGCTGGTTAAAAAGAGTGTATGCGCAATCTGCTTAATTTACATACTTCTTATATCTTTTTGATGCTATATTTGTAGCGATTTACAACACCCAAATTTTATGGCTCCTTTTTCATTTGATAATACAGAAATTGCATTTGCATCTAAAAGTAATGCCGATTTAAATCGCTCATACATGCTCTTTACTTTAGTGAGTAGAACGTCATGGGTTAAATTCGGACGAACAATTACCAATGCAGCACTTGGCTTGCATTTACCAATTAGTGGTTTAATTAAAGCCACCATTTTTAAACAATTTTGTGGTGGTGAAAATATTTCAGATTGTGCCAAAACAATTACGGCACTGGGCGAATACAACATTGGAACTATTTTAGATTATAGTGTTGAAGGCAAAGAGGCTGAACAAGAATTTGATAAAACCGCAAAAGAAACCATCGATACTGTTAAGCGTGCTGCTAATGATAAAAACATTCCTTTTTGTGTTTTTAAAGTAACTGGTATGGCGCGCTTTAGTTTGTTAGAAAAGGTAACTGCTGCAACTCCTTTAAGCCCTGCTGAAGAAAGTGAATGGGATAAAGTTAAAACCAGGGTACACACCATTTGCAAACATGCTGCAGAAGCAGGTGTGCCCATTTTTATTGATGCTGAAGAAAGCTGGATACAAGGCGCTATCGATAATTTGGCAAATGAAATGATGATGCAATTTAATGCTAAAAAAGCTATCGTATATAATACCGTACAACTTTATCGCAAAGACAGATTGAACTTTCTTAAAATTTCTCATGGCTTAGCGCAACAACATCAGTACCATTTAGGTTTAAAATTAGTGCGTGGTGCCTACATGGAAAAAGAACGCGAAAGAGCAGCACTTATGAGCTATCCTAACCCAATACAAAATTCAAAAGAGGATAGCGATGCTGATTATAATGCTGCATTAGATTATTGTGTCGAAAATATCAACACTATAGCTTTTTGCGCAGGCACACACAACGAAAAAAGTTCCCTGCATTTGTTGCAATTAATGGAAAAAAATAACATCCCCGCTAACGACAAAAGAATCTACTTTTCTCAGTTATTAGGCATGAGCGATCATATTTCATACAACCTTGCTCAAAAGGGCTATAATGTGGCTAAATATGTGCCTTATGGCCCTGTGAGAGATGTATTGCCTTACTTGATAAGAAGAGCAGAAGAAAATACTTCTGTAAAGGGTCAAACAGGCCGAGAGTTGAGTTTAATTATTAAAGAAAAACAAAGAAGAAAAAAGACTTATTAATTTTACTTTGTTTCTAATTTATTACTAAAAAAACAGTTATGATCAAGTTTGAACGTTTTACTTTAGCGAATGGCTTAAAAGTAATTTACCATCAAGATAATGCCACGCCATTAGTGTGTATGAATATATTATATGATGTGGGTGCGCGCGATGAACATCAAGAACACACAGGTTTTGCACATCTTTTCGAACATTTAATGTTTGGCGGTTCGGTAAATATTCCAAACTATGATGAGCCTTTACAAATGGTAGGAGGCGAAAACAATGCTTTTACAAATAACGATATTACCAACTATTACATCACACTTCCTGCCGATAATGCCGAAACTGCCTTTTGGCTCGAAAGCGATCGTATGTTAAGCCTAGCTTTCACACCAAAAAGTTTGGAAGTGCAACGACAAGTTGTTATTGAAGAGTTTAAACAACGCTATCTCAATCAGCCCTATGGCGATGTGTG
This sequence comes from Chitinophaga pinensis, assembly GCA_945872355.1. Lineage (GTDB taxonomy): Bacteria > Bacteroidota > Bacteroidia > UBA4408 > UBA4408 > CAIKXD01. The sequence continues at coordinate 6,113 of CAMBZU010000058.1, read as the reverse complement.
GTTATTATTAAAGCCGCTGGCCTACAAGGTACATCCATACCAATGGAATACTATAGGTAAAGAAATTTCACATATCGAAAATGCAACAATGGAAGAGGTGAAAGACTTTTTTCAAAAATTTTATCACCCTGCAAACGCCATCATGGTGGTAGCAGGTAATATCGAATTAGAAAAAGTGAAGGAATGGAGCGAAAAGTGGTTCGGCCCAATTGCTGCACAAACTAAAAGTCAAAGAAATTTACCTGTTGAGCCTCTGCAAACAGAGGCGCGCAGGTTAGTGGTTCATCGAGATGTACCAGCAAATTGTATCTACAAGGCTTGGCATATCTGCAAAAGAATAGATAAAGAATATCATCATTTCGATCTAATTTCAGATATATTAAGCAATGGTAAATCATCAAGATTATATCTCTCCTTAGTGAAAGAAAAGAAATTGTTTAGCGAAATAAATGCCTATGTAAGTGGCGATATTGATAATGGGTTATTCATTGTTTCAGGAAAGTTAACTGAAACAGCTGATATATTGGAAGCTGAAAAAGAAATTGATGCTGCGGTGTACCAATTTGCAACTGAAAAGCTTGAAGGAAATGAATTACAAAAAGTAAAAAATAAAGTTGAGAGTGTATTGAATTTTTCGAATACAAATGTGCTGAATAAAGCAATGAATTTGGCTTATTGTGAGCTTCTTGGCGATGCCGATTTGCTTAACAAAGAAGAAGAAATCTATGCAAATATTACAGCTGAAGATTTACAGCAAACAGCAAAAAAATACTTTAACCAAAACAATGCTGTTACTCTACATTATTTAATGAATAAAGCCTAAACTTTATTCAAATTAAAACAATTATTTATGTCAATAAATCGTTTACAAGCCCCACAATTTACTACCAGTTTCAGTTTTCCTGCCATTGCGCCCGAACAACATATTTTGCCAAATCAATTGCCATTATTTGTAATTAATGCAGGCTCACAAGCTTTATGTAAAATCGAAATGGTTTTTAATGCTGGTAATTATTTCGAAACAGGTGTATTAATTGCCAATGCTACCAATTCGCTTATGCGAGAAGGTACAACTTCTAAATCGGCTGGAGAAATTGCCGAATTGCTCGATTATTATGGCGCATTTTTAGAAACGGCTGTGTATAAAGATAAAGCTTCAGTAATACTTTACAGCCTAAATAAACATTTGTCCAAAACTTTGCCTGTGATGATGGACATTATACAAAATGCCATTTTTCCTGAAAAAGAATTAACGCTTTACAAAACAAATCAAAAACAAAAATTTTTAGTGAATCAGCAAAAAGTTGATTTTGTTGCACGTAATCACTTTAATGCTTTGCTTTTTAAAGATACGCCTTACGACCAATTTGCTGAAGCTGAAAATTATGACAAGCTCACGCAAGCGCAACTCCAATCTTTTTTTAAGGAGAGATATGCTAATCACGCTAGCTACATGGTTATTGCTGGCAATATTGCACCCGATGTTTTAAATCAAGTGATAGATGCTGCTGGAAGCTTGCCTCTAAAAACCGAAAGTAAGTTATTGCCTTATGTGAATGCTATAACTGGCCGTCAAGAATTGTTTATAGAAAAGAAAGATGCCATGCAAAGTGCCATTAGAATTGGCCGCAGGCTGTTCAATAAAAATCACTCCGATTATTTTGGGATGCAATTATTAAACACAATTTTAGGTGGCTATTTTGGTAGCCGATTAATGAGTAATATCAGAGAAGATAAAGGCTATACCTATGGAATAGGATCTGGTGTAGCTTCACTTTTGCATGATGGCTTTTTTTATATCAGTACCGAAGTTGGCGTTGATGTAACAAAAGCAACCTTAACAGAAATTTATAAGGAAATAGAAATAGTACAGCAAAACCTAGTAGCCAACGAAGAGTTGGAACTAGTTAAAAACTATTTATTGGGCACTTTTTTAAGAAGTGTTGATGGTCCTTTTGCCATGTCAGATAAGTTTACTTCCATTAAAGATTATGGATTGACTAACGAATTTTATATAAACTACGTAAACTACATTAAACAAGCAAAAGCAGAAGATTTATTGCTGTTGGCTCAAAAATATTTAAACAAAAATGATTTGAGCGAACTAGTGGTTGGCAAAATATAAGCGCTAACTTGCAGGTTTTAAGAATATTATTATTACTTTTGTAAGTCATTATTAAAAAATGAAAAAAATATTTCTATTATTATTTCTTTTTGGACTGCTACAAAACGATTGTTTTGCCCAGCCAATGTCAGCTCCAGCGGTAAATACGATCAGAATTATTGATGATACTTCAATAGAGTTATGCTGGGGAGCAGCACCTTCTTTGAATGGGAATACCTTTAATGAATATCAAGTTTACTATTCAAATACGGTTGCAGGCACATACAGTTTAATTCAAACCATTAATGTACATCTAACAACATCAGTAACTATTACAGGACTGCCAGTTGTGAATGGTTCACGTTTTTTCTATTTGGTTACTCGTTTTAACACCAATCAATTATCTACTAATTCTGATACCATCAGATCAATAAGCTTAAATGTTATTCAAGGCGCAAATGGTCACATGGAGCTTACCTGGAATCCAATTCATACGCCAGCTTTTCCAACTACAGAAGGTACTTACAGAATTTACCGCAGAATTTTACCTGCACCGGGGTATACGCAAATCAGCAATAGCGTAACAACTACTTCATTTAGCGATAGCACCATTTGGCATCCTGTGTGCAACGAAACTATTTTTTATCGTATAGAATTAGGTGATTTAATTGGTGCCTGCATCTCAATGAGTAATGAAAAAGAGTCTATTTTTGCGAATAGTATACCAGACCCTCCAACGCTAAATGCTGTAACAGTTACAAATCTCCCACCTTTGCAAGATGTAACCTTAGCATGGGATATTAGCCCTTCTCTTGATGTACAAGGCTATTATATTTACCAGTTAAATGCTTCAGGAAGTCCAATACAAGTTGCAGATATCCCAGGTAGATTAAGTATAACTGCCACTTTAACAAGTTTAAATGGTTCTTTCCCTAACTTGCAATCAGAAGTATATAGAATTGCTGCCTATGATAGCTGCGGAAACACAAGTTCGCCAAGTTTATTTCACCATACTATTTTTGTTCAAAGTGAATTAGATGCCTGTAATGGTATCATTGAGCTCAATTGGAACAAATATACAGGTTGGCCGCTAGGTGTTGCTGCTTATGAAATTTATGTAAGTCAAAATGGGAGCCCTTTTGCCTTGTTGTCTACTGTGGGGCCAAACGATTCTACTTTTCAGCATTTTCCTTTAATACAATCTACGCTATACACTTACAAAATAAAAGCAATTGACCCTACTGGCTTTTTATTCTCAGCGTCTAACTTTACTGAAATGATTGCCGATGTGCCTATTCGTCCTGCCTTTTTATATTTAAAATATGCCACTGTAACAGATAATCGCACTGTTGATTTAATGCTTTATCATGATGTTACTGCCGATATTTCGCAATATATACTTTACAGATCTGATAATTCAGGCGATACCTTTGATTCTATTGCTACCATTGCTTTTAATCCACTAACAAATTATTTAACTTATTCAGATACTACCAAATGTTTAACATACAAAAAAAGTTATGTTTACAGAGCTGTAGCTATAGATTTATGTGGGCAACAGGTTTATAATTCAAACAATGTAGCTAAAACTATTTTCCTAAAAGCAAATACTGAATTAGACATGGAAAATACAATAAGTTGGTCTGATTATGAAAATTGGTATGGTGAAGTGCGCTCTTATAAAGTGTTTAGAGGTTTTCAAGGAGTATTTAGTGATTTGCCTGCCGCAACTATACCTTTCGGAGAAAATACCTTTACTGATGACATAGCAAACAGGATTTCTAAGGATGGTGAGTATTGCTATTATGTACAAGCCTACCAAGGTTTAGATACTTTGAACTTTTTTGCCGATAGCAGTCGCTCAAATAAAATTTGTATCAAGCAATTGAAAACATTTTATATGCCCAATGCCTTCCAACCTGATGGCATCAACAAATTGTTTAAACCTGCATCTACTTTCTTAAATGCAAATAATTACCGTTTCCAAATATTTAATAAGTGGGGCGAACGTGTATTTGAAACCATTGAGCCAACTACTGGATGGGATGGAACCATCAATGGTAGAGAAGCAAGAATGGATGTTTACGTTTATAGAATTACCTTTCAAAACGAGAGTTTTGAAACACAGGAGGTACGAGGTACTGTAACGCTGCTAAGGTAGTTTAGTAAAACAATTGTCCGTCTTGAACTTTTTGTTTTAATAGTGTACTTGCTCTGTACCTATCATCGCCAAACCAGTTGTGTAAATAATTAAGCTCGTTTAGTACCGTTTCGTGCCCTAACTCATCGGCCCATTTCAGCATGCCTTGTTTGTAGTTAACGCCTTTCACCATCGCCATATCTAAATCATCACGAGTGCCAATTTGTAAAAACAAAGCTTCAGCTGCTTCGTTAATCAGCATCGCCATTATTCTAATAAATATTTTTTGCAGCAAGGCCTCATCTGTAGCAGGTTTTGCAAGCTCTTTCGAACTATAATCATAATAGCCCTTGCCCGTTTTTCTACCAAACAAACCAGCTTCAAAAAGTCTCTTTTGGGTAAGCGATGGTCGATATCTTGCATCATAAAAAAATTGTTGCCATACAGTTTCAGTAACCCGGTAATTAACATCATTTCCAATAAAATCCATCAGTTCAAAAGGTCCCATTTTAAAACCTCCTAAAGTTTTCATAGCATGGTCAATAGTGGCAAAGTCTGCCATTCCTTCTTCATAAATTTTAATAGCTTCACCATAATAAGGTCGTGCCAAACGGTTTACAATAAAACCGGGTGTATCTTTAGCTTTAACGGTTACCTTACCCCACGATTTAATAATTTTCATACTTTCATTAAACACATTTTCAGAAGTGGTTAATGCAGGAATAATTTCTACCAAAGGCATTAATACTGCAGGATTAAAGAAATGTATGCCAACCACTCTTTCATTATTTTTACATGCTGCAGCAATAGAGGCAATAGATAAAGAAGAAGTATTGCTGGCCAAAATACACTTGGTACTAACAATTTGTTCTATTTGAGAGAATACCTTTTGTTTAATGCTCAGATCTTCCACAATAGCCTCTATCACCATGTTACAAGGGCCTAAATCATTCAAACTTTGATGCGTAGAAATATTGTCTAATGCTTTTATTTTGTCGGCTTCACTTATCTTTTCCTTTTCCACCAATTTACATAAAGAAGCTTTAATACCTTCCATGGCCGATTGTAGCATTTGGCTATTGGCATCATGTAATAAAACTTTGCAGCCATTGCTTGCTGCCACTTGTGCAATACCAGCGCCCATAGCGCCTGTTCCAATAATTCCTATGGTAAATGTCATATTGTAAGTAATAAGGCCTCAAAAATGCAAAATATATTGTTCTATCAACTAAATATTTTCAAAAGCATTAAAGGCCCAAAAGAATCAAACTAATATTGAAACCGCATATGTCACGCTGAACCAAGTAAATGCGTCACCCACTATGTCACGCTTAGCAAAGTGAATGCGCACCCACTATGTCACGCTGAGCAAAGTGAATGTGTCACCCTCTATGTTACTCTGAACGCAGTGAATGAGTCCTAAGCGCTATTATGGCTAGCATGTTTATTTAAAGTGTTCACTTAAAACCTTTCACTACGAGCATATCTCACTAGCGCGCATGCTGCACACAATAACTCCTGTCTAACCGTCATGGCGCGCTTCACCCACTATGCCACGCTGAGCAAAGCGAATGCATGACCCTCTATGTCACGCTGAGCAAAGCGAATGCGTCCTAAGCGCTATGGTCAAAATGTTTTTTTAAACTGTTCACTTAAAACCTTTCACGTACGAGCAAATGCTGCGGGTAATAAACTCCTCCGTAACCGTCATGGCGCGCTTCAATAGTATGTCACGCTGAGCAAAGCGAATGCGTCCTAAGCGCTATGGTCAAAATGTTTTTTTAAACTGTTCACTTAAAACTTTTTACTTACGAGTATATCTCATTATCACGCGGATGCAACTTACAATAACTCCTCCGTAACCTTCAT
>CAMBZU010000057.1 GCA_945872355.1 Chitinophaga pinensis | reverse complement strand
AAGGCTAAAGTAACAGTGCTTACAACAGTTCCTGTAATTAATGAAACGCCAATTAAATAAGCGCCGTTGTTATAATAATAAATCATAGCATTAGGATCAATGGCCGCACCCGCATTAAGAGAATATCCACCTTGTGAAATTGAATAGGGCGAAATGGTTGTTACTACACCTGTGTTAGGATTTATTTTACCTAACTTAACAGTGGCAGAATCCAATACTATAAAGGAATCTAAGGGAAATGTAGGATCAATAAGATAAGAAAAATAGTTTGTTCGGATTAATCCATAAAGCGCTGTATCTGCGCAACTGTAAGTAAAATTATCGAAATAATCACCATTGGCAATTAACATTGGTACATCGCTATAAATTGAACCATCATAAAGATCTAAACCAACTAAATTACTTCCTGTTGAATAGTAGAATACCATTTGATATGGGTCAATGGCGCTTCCTGATAATGCAAAGCCTTGACCAACAGAGCTAGGAGAAATCTCAGTAATTATACCATTGGTAGTATTCAGCTTAGACAAAAACATAGAGCCGGTATATGTCATTGTAATTGAATCATAGGCATTTCTGCGCGCCAAACCATACATAGTACTATCGGCATTATTAAATCTAAAATTATCGAAATAACTTGGTGCAATGGGATTAGTTAGCGGCACTTGAACTGTAATATTCCCTTGATTTAAATCAAAAGTATTTAAACCATTACCACCTATAAATACATAAGTACTATCATAGGGATTTAAAGATGCGCCGGTTAAATTTATTGTTTGGTTATAGGTGTATGGACCTCTGTTGGAAACGAAACCAGCAGCAGGATCGGTATAACCCAAACGAATGGTGGCTGAATCAAATTGTTCAATTAAAACAGTTGAGTCAAAAGGACTTACAATGGTTGTATAGTAGTTTTGACGAACAATACCATAAAGGTTGTTCGCTGTTTGAGCAGCTGCATTGATGCTTATTGCCAATAAAATTAAGAAAGTGATTTTTTTCATTTTCGTCGTTATTATTTTCAGAAACAATAATAATCAAAAAAGGTTTTATTTTATTTTGTTTTAGCAAATGCTGCCGATAATTTTCAGCAAGCAGCGAAAATCCATTTTATTGAAGTAAAAAGATGAACATTTTTCTATTGTTTTCAAATTGTATTGGTGAAATCATGCGCTAGTTGGAGTGATTAGCGCAGTGACTCAATCTGAAAGCTTCAAGAGGAGGCATTAGCTAACTAAAAACTTCTAATTGAAGTACTGCTCAAAGTTGGGCGATCGTTCAACAGCGAAACGCGCTGCTTACTTCATGTTTTCGTTAGCTGTTTCACGATGACAGTGTTACTCATTAGCACCCGAAGGGCTTTCTCATGGGCATTGTGCTCAAAGTAGAGGGATCGTTCAACAGCGAAACGCGCTGCTTACTTCATGTTTTCGTTGGCTGTTTCACGATGACAGTTTTACTCATGAGCATTCGAAGTGGGTTCAAATAGGCATTGTGCTCAAAGTTGGGCGATCGTTCAACAGCGAAACGCGCTGCTTACTTCATGTTTTCGTTGGCTGTTTCACGATGACAGTGTTACCCGTAAGCATCCAATCATCAGCTAATCAGCTAATCATTTCATCAGCTAATCATTTACTCAAATACAAATTCCTTTCACTATAAATCTGATGAAAATACTCGTCTGTTAAATCATCAATAAAGTAAATGGCTTCTCCTGTGCTTTTCATTTCGGGGCCAAGTTCCTTGTTCACTTCAGGGAATTTATCATAGCTAAACACGGGTATTTTTATGGCATACCCATGCTTGTGCGGATTAAAATTAAAATCCTTTACCTTTTTGGCACCTAACATAACTTTGGTAGCATAATTCACATATGGCTCATCATAAGCTTTGGCAATAAATGGCACGGTGCGCGAAGCACGCGGATTGGCTTCAATAACGTAAACCACTTCATCTTTAACTGCAAATTGTATATTAATTAAGCCAACGGTTTTAAGCGCTAAAGCAATCGTTTTAGTATGTTCTTCAATTTGTTTAATTACTAATGCACTCAAGTCAAAAGGGGGCAATACCGCATAACTATCGCCACTGTGAATACCAGCTGGCTCAATGTGTTCCATAATTCCAATAATATATACATCTTCACCATCACAAATGGCATCAGCTTCAGCTTCAATGGCACGCTCTAAGAAATGATCTAACAATATTTTATTGTCTGGAATATCACGCAAAATATTTACTACATGTTGCTCTAACTCTGTTTCGTTAATTACAATTTTCATACTTTGTCCGCCTAACACATAGCTAGGACGCACCAGCAATGGAAAGCCCAGTTCGCGCGATAATTCAACGGCCTGCTCTGCATTTTCTAACACCCCAAATTTGGGATATGGAATATTATTTTGTTTTAATAAAGTACTAAAACTTCCTCTGTCTTCTGCCAAATCTAAAGATTTGTAATCGGTGCCAATAATCTTAATCCCATAACGATCCAATTTTTCAGCCAACTTCAACGCAGTTTGTCCGCCAAGCTGCACAATAACACCCTCGGGCTTTTCATTCAAAATAATATCATAAATATGCTCCCAAAAAACAGGCTCAAAATACAATCTATCTGCAGTGCTAAAATCGGTAGAAACCGTTTCTGGATTGCAATTAATCATGATGGTTTCATAACCACATTCCTTAGCAGCTAAAATACCATGCACACAGCTGTAATCAAACTCTATCCCCTGACCTATTCTATTAGGACCAGAACCTAAAACTATAATTTTCTTTTTATTACTTGGGATGGCTTCGTTCTCTTCTTCAAAAGTGCTATAAAAATAAGGCGTTTTAGCTTCAAATTCACCAGCACATGTATCCACCATTTTATACACACGTTTAATGCCAAGCGTATTTCTTTTTTTGTACACTTCACTTTCTAAACAGCGCAGTAAATGTGCAATTTGCCTATCGGCATAGCCTTTTTGTTTAGCGGTAAGTAAAAGGTCAAAAGGAATATTTTCTAAACTACATTTTTCAATTTCCTTCTCTAAAAATATGAGCTCTTCAATTTGATTTAAAAACCAAGGATCAATGCGGGTTAACTTTTGAATTGTTTTCATTGGAATGCCTAATTTTATGGCATCATAAATATGAAACAAACGGTTCCAACTTGGTTTTTCTAAACTATGTAAAATCTCATTTTGATCTCTTAATTCGCGGCCATCGGCACCTAAACCATTGCGTTTTATTTCTAAACTCTGACAAGCTTTTTGCAATGCTTCCTGAAAACAGCGCCCAATAGCCATTACCTCTCCTACCGATTTCATTTGCAACCCTAACTGGCGGTCACAGCCTTTAAATTTATCAAAGTTCCAACGCGGTATTTTTACAATTACATAATCTAAAGTAGGCTCAAAATAAGCAGAAGTACTCTGTGTAATCTGATTTTTTAATTCATCTAAATGATAACCTATTGCCAACTTAGCAGCAATGCGTGCAATTGGATAACCTGTAGCTTTACTAGCCAAAGCCGATGAACGAGACACACGTGGATTTATTTCAATGGCAATAATATCCTCGGCATTATCGGGACTCACAGCAAACTGCACATTACAACCGCCTGCAAAATTACCAATAGAGCGCATCATTAAAATAGCCATGGTACGCATTTTCTGATATGTTACATCACTCAGAGTTTGCGCCGGCGCTACTGTAATGCTATCGCCAGTATGTATGCCCATAGGGTCAAAATTTTCTATGCTGCAAATAATAGCCACATTATCATTGGCATCGCGTAACAATTCTAATTCATATTCTTTCCAACCCAATACTGCTTTGTCAATCAACACTTCATGTATAGGTGAGGCATGCAAGCCACGTGTCAATTTCTGTTCAAACTCTTCTTTGGTATGCACAAATGAGGCACCTGTTCCAGCCAAAGTATATGAAGGCCTTATCACCAAAGGAAATCCAATGCGTTGTGCAATTTCTTTTCCCTCTAAAAACGAGTTGGCCGTTTCGCTTGGCGCTACACCAATGCCAATTTTCAACATTAATTTCCTAAACTCTTCGCGGTTTTCTGTAATCTCAATGGCAGCAATATCAACCCCAATAATTTTTACACCATACTTTTTCCAAATGCCCATTTCATCTGCCTTAATGCACAAATTAAGGGCCGTTTGGCCGCCCATAGTAGGCAATACTGCATCAATTTTACGTTCATTTAAAATTTTAATGATGCTTTGCACCGTTAATGGCAATAAATAAATATGCTCAGCGGTCACTTTATCCGTCATAATTGTGGCCGGGTTGCTGTTAATCAAACTCACTTCAATACCTTCTTCCTTTAATGAGCGCGCAGCTTGTGAACCGCTATAATCAAACTCGCATGCTTGCCCAATAACAATGGGACCGCTACCAATAATTAAAACCGATTTTATAGAAGTATCTTTGGGCATATCAAATAATTTTGCCCGCGAAATTAAGATTTTATTTAGTGTTGTTTTTAATGAATTACTAACAAAATAATGAGCGGATGAGCTAATGAGCTGATTAGCTAATGAGCAGATGAGCTAATGAACAGATGAGCTAATGTTTATTTTAATTACAGCTTCTTTTGGGGCGTACCCTTGCCTCGGCAAGGTCGCGTTTTTCACTCCAATCTTTTGCCCGAAATGCAAAAGGATTTCCGCTACAATCGCTAACGCAAGATTGATGAGCAGATGAGCTAATGAGCTTATTTGCTAATGAGCGGATGAGCTAATGAGCTGATTAGCTAATGAGCAGATGAGCTAATGAACAGATGAGCTAATGTTTATTTTAATTACAGCTTCCTTGGGGGCGCACCCTTGCCTCGACAAGGTCGCGTTTTTCACTCCAATCTTTTGCCCGAAATGCAAAAGGATTTCCGCTACAATCTTTTTTTATTTAAAGAATTTTTTATAATCAGGATTGTCAGGAGTAATAACTACATATATTGTATCAATAATTTTTCCTGAATTTTTTTGCTGTTGATTTCCATTAAAAACATTTCCAAAATTCTTTTCAAGCACTTCTACTTTAGTAATAAAATGACTTGTTTCACCTCTGTTACCAAACCAATTTTTGCCTGCTGTTTCATGGTAAACTAATTTCACCTTCCAACCATGCTGAGCTGCTGAATCAAGCAAATTGATTATTTGTTGATCTGGTTTATCATTGTCAATTGAAAAATCAAAAGGAACACTACTATTCATTCCTGTTTGAGTTACATTTAAGTGACCTTCCCAGCTCTTCCAAATTAATCCTGTTTCTGAAAATTAGGTAATTACTCCAATTCTTTCTCCATTCGAATAATTCTCACTGCAACTTGATAAAAGAATTAAAGATGAGTAAATTAAAACCTTTACACTTATGAGTCTTTTCATTTTTTTCATTTATATATTTCCTACTCATTAGGTCTTTTCGGTTATCGCCCTGTTTTTATTGTGGTTGCTAGCCTCCACATTTTTAGTTTTTTTATTGCTATAACTCTTGCAGGTGAGCCCAACTATTAACCCTATAAATATCTTTTAACTGGCCCATAATCATTTGCTTGCTGGCAGCCGGGCGCAATACTAAATCAGCTATTTGCAAACATTTTACAAATTTATAAAAGAAATACGAACTTCAAAATTAGCACTGAATGTTTTGTAGCAAAAAAATTTGGCGATTTTGACACAAAAGCTTTCTTTTGAAAACTACATTTCAAATGTAAAATAATTTTTGATTAGAAGCACAATTCAACCAATTTATTTTAGCCGAAGTTAGCCGTTGCCTTTTTTCTTTCATTGGTTTTAATCCTTAACAAGTTTTGTCGTCTGTGTCCAATTACCATTATATATTCTCAAAAAATACAAACCGCCAGTCAGTGAAGAAAAATCTTGTTTGTTGATTTGTTTGCCTGACCAAATAATTTGACCCATTAAATTTAATAGTTCATAATATTGGTTTTCGAATTTACCCTCTATGTTGATTGATGAAGTAAATGGGTTTGGATAAATATTTAAATATTTTAATTCTTCGATGTTCTGAATGCCTGTCACTGAACACAAGTTTAACATATTAAATACACCTGAGTCTACAACACAATTTTGCAATTTCATATTAACAATAAAACTATCAATGCCGGTTTGCATTTCTAAAGGAGTTACGATTGGCGAATTATAAGTTACCCATAACATTGTATTATTCCAATCTGTCGGATTGTTTACGTTAAGACTATGAGGATTCTGAAATCCTACTGTTACAGTTTTCCATGTCCAGAATGCTTGTCCACTAATTTTATTGGCAGGATTCCTTATAATGTTAGTTAGTTTATTCTGCATTCCACCTAAGGTATCTTCACCCCATTCGCCACACCAAATTGGAACATTTAAAGTGTTGGAAAGTGCTGTCCAGGCAGGAATATTGGGAGCACTGAAAAAGAAGGTGTAATAATGAAATTGGAAACAAATGTTTGGATCAGGTAAAGAGGTAAACATTGAGAAGTCCTGAGCGTAATTATTTCCTTCAAGCATTATCATGTGGTTGTTGTCAACCGTTCTAATGGTGTCAATTATATTATCATATAAATTAACTAAATCGGGCCACCACCATATATTTGGTTCGTTTAATAAATCGTATGCGGCAACAATTCCTCTGTTTTGATACCTGCTTGCAATTGCCTTCCAGAGTTGAATCGTTCTGTTTTTATTCACGGGTGAGTTCCATAAATCAATAGAATCAGGGTCTGCAATAAAATGTGTTGCCTGACCACCTGGTGCAGCATGCATATCCAAGACTACATAAACATTATAATCTTCGCACCACTGCAAAACACTGTCAAGAATTGCCCATCCTTCAGGTTTGTAAATAAATGGATTAGCATCGTCTTCTAACAAATTATGATTAAACGGAATGCGAACAACATTATAACATTCATTCGAAATTCGTTGAATATCTGATCGAGTAATGTAGTTTTTAAATACAGAGTCTCTGAAATTATTAAATGCTACTGGACCAATAACTGATGTCATTTTATTGGTAATATCCTTTTCAGAAATTAATCCACCGCCCCACATCAAACCTTCCCACATCAACCATGAACCAATATTTACTCCCTCAAGATTGATGGCATTGTTTTGCCCATTATGTATTTCTTGTCCATTGCGATGAACAAATGATGCATTGTCCCAAACTGCCTGTGCTTGGATCTTATTTACTGAAACAAGAAATCCCAATATTATTAATAGATTTCTTGTAGGTGTGGAAATTTCTCTTTTTATCATTATTTGTTTCATTGCCTTTAGTCTTTTAAGGTTGCAGCTAACATTATGCATACGCGTCGTTAATTAAAAACTATATTCCATCTTTTTACTTCAACAAATATTCCCTAATAAATTCAATGGTTGCGTAAAATTGATAATCGATATTAGGCTTTTTTCTAAAACCATGTCCTTCATCTTTGGCCATTAAAAACCAAACTTTTCCACCACGCTCTTTTATCTTATCTCGCATTTGTATAGCTTCTGAAGCTGGCACGCGCGGATCGTTACCGCCTTGAACAATAAACAAAGGTTTTTTAAATTCAGAAACATGGTTTGTTGGCGATATTTTTTCTAAAAATTCATACATCTTTGCATCTCTTTCATCACCATATTCAACCCTACGCAAATCTCTACGATAATCTTCTGTGTTCTTTAAAAAAGTGTTGAAATTAGAAATCCCAACCACATCAATGGCGCATTTTATTTTATCGGCATACCAAAAAGAACAAGCCAAGGTCATATAACCGCCGTAACTTCCTCCAACAATCATTACTCGATCTTGATCCAAATCAGGTTGTGTGGCAATCCAATCTAACAAAGCACCAATATCTTTTACCGATGCTTCTCTATTAAAACCATTATCGGCATCTAAAAAAGTTTTTCCATAACCTTCGGAGCCACGCACATTAGGATAAATCATACTGATACCTAATTCATTTAAAAAATAATTGTTTCTTGATAAAAAACCGGGTCTACTTTGCCCTTCAGGACCACCATGTATATTTATAATAACAGGTCGCTTACCTTTATGAACAGCTGAAGCGCGATATAAAAATCCTGAAATTTCTTTGCTGTCAAACGATTTCCATTTCACCAATAAAGGCTCATTTAATCCCGAAATATCCATTCCTCCAAGTTCACTCTCTGTCCAACGAATTAATTTTTGCTCGGCCAATTTATACTCATAAACATCCGAAGAAGAATTGTAAGCATTAATGGTTAATCCTAATGATTCACCTGTTTCTGCAAACTCAATGCCGCCAACTGTGCAGTTTGGCAATTGAACTGGTATTATTTTTTTATCGTTAGTTTGATAAATATATAATTTCGATAAGCCATTTTCATTCGCTGTAAAAGCTAATTTACTGCCATCTTTACTGTAAGTTACTTCCTCAATATCCCAAGTAATACTGCTACTTATGATAGTAATTTTTTTAGTAGCAAATTCATAAAAAGCCAATCTGTTAAACTCATTATCTTTATTGGTGATCATAAAAATGCCCCTGCCATCGCGAGCATAGGCAACACCCTGATAAGTAGTTCTTTCATCTTTTTCAGGTAGCAACCTAGTTTTTATTCCTGTTTTTAAATCTAGAGTATATAACCTCGATTCGTTTACTGATAAGCCCTCTTGAATGAGCAACTGTTCATCATTCACCGACCAGTCAACAATGCCCCATCCTCCTCCTTTGTTTTCCAACACTAATTTATTGCTCTGCAAATCATTTGGATCCATAATATAAACATCACGATCTCCTCCATTTCTACTCGTACTTGCGTATGCAATTTGATTACCTTTTTTGTTCCATACAACACCTCCATTTTGTGAACGCTTGCCATCAGTTAATAGCGTAATTTTCTTCGACTTCATATCAAACTTCAACAGTTGTGAAAATTCGTTCCCGCCAAGGTCTTTATTAAAAATAAAATAATCTCCATGATGAGGTTCATAGCTAGCACCTCCAACTGGTTCATCAAAAAAGGTAATTTGCTGTCTGTCACCGCCAGGCATTTTTACAGAATGCAATTGATTGCTATTTCCAAAGCGCGTACTAATCAACATTTCTTTTTTATTAGGATGCCAAGCAATTAAGCTAGCTCCTCTTGATTCTGTATAACTTTTAACCTCGCCTATAATTGAATTAGAAATGGCTGGAATACCATCAATCACTAAATTTTCAGCCAAAGGAATGTTACTTGTTTGGGCATTCATTTTAAACTGAATGGCCAATACACTTATCAGTAGTAATGCTTTTTTCATCTTGTTTTTTTATTTTTATAACTTGCACAAATCTATAGTAATTAAGATGTATAATCAATAGTAAGGAGAGGTTTTAATCCAAATTACACAATTGAAATTCATAATCGCTATAGCAAATGTAACTCAACAGCTTATTAACAGATCTAAACAATTGCTAAAGCAGCGTCTACTTCCATTAATTAATGCGGCTACAAATTATACCAATTGCATTTATTTTTTAGACCAACTAAAAAATAAATATGCAATGGTTAATGCAGATATAACTTGAGACTAGTAAAATAAGGCTTGGCCGCAATTGGACTAAATTGAAAGTGTAATCGTTATTAATTAATGCATTGCATACAATTGTTTAAAAACTATGAATTAAAAAAAATTGTAAATAAGCAACTTTACAAAAGCCATTTTGTTTTCAAATTTAAAGCAGGCGCTTCTTGCATCAACACGCTAAATTATTTGTGATTATTTTGCACCTTAGTTACCAATTATGGGAGCTGTTTACACCAACGCTAGAGAAAAAAAGTTACCTTTGAACCTTTATTAAATCTGATGGTTTAATAATATAAAACTTATAATAACTCAAACAATTATGAATATTGGCATTGTATGTTACCCTACATTCGGTGGTAGCGGTGTGGTGGCTACCGAACTAGGTAAAGCACTCGCAAAAAAAGGACATAAAGTACATTTTATTTCATACAGTCAACCGGTTAGATTAGATTATTTTTCTGAAAATATATTTTACCACGAAGTAGCTGTAAGTAATTATCCTTTGTTCGATTACCAGCCTTATGAGCTTGTTTTAGCGAGTAAGCTAGTAGATGTTGCCCTTTATGAAAATTTAGACTTATTGCACGTGCACTATGCTATTCCTCACGCTTCAGCAGCATACATGGCCAAACAAATACTAGCAAGCAAAGGCAAAAAAGTTCCTTTCATTACTACATTGCATGGCACTGATATTACCTTAGTTGGTAAAGATGCCTCCTTTGAACCTGTAATTACATTTGCAATTAGTCAGAGCGATGCTATAACTTCTGTTTCTGAAAGCTTAAAGCAAGATACCTACAAACATTTTGGTGTTCGAAAGCCTATTCATGTAATTCCTAATTTTATTTGCATTGAAGATTATGATAAAATTTACGAAAAAAACCACCCGAATGAAACAGCTAAACATAAAAATTTTTATGCCCCAAATGGTGAAAAAATACTCATGCACATTTCTAATTTCAGAAAAGTAAAAAGAATTGAAGATGTAATTCGTGTGTTTGATAAAGTACGAAAAAAAATACCAGCTAAATTGTTACTTATTGGTGATGGTCCCGAAAGAACGTATATTGAGCGCCTTTGCAGAGAATTGAATACTTGCGAAGATGTAAAATTATTAGGCAAGGTAGTAAATCCAGAAGAACATTTGCTGCTCGCTGATTTGTTTTTATTACCATCAGAAACAGAAAGTTTTGGCTTGGCTGCACTTGAGGCCATGGCAAGTCATGTTCCTGTAGTGAGCAGCAACACAGGTGGGATTCCCGAAGTTAATATTCATGGTGTTTCTGGCTATTTAAGTGAGGTTGGTGATGTTGATGATATGGCTAAGAATGCAATTAAAATATTAGAAGATGAAACAATCTTAAATAAATTCAAAGAACAAGCTTACCTGCAAGCTTTGAATTTTGACATACACAAAATTTTACCAATGTATGAACAATTATACGATGCTGTGGCTGGTATTAAACATGTTGAAACTAGTCATGAATAGTGGTAATAATGAATAAAAAGTATACTGGTTATTTACTACTTGCCCTGGCTATTGGTGTAGTAATTTTTCAATATTTTAAATACCGAGTAGCACCCGATTTCAATATCAAAGAATTATCCTTAGAAACTATTGAAGGTAAAGATTATCAAATTAACTTTAAAGAAAATAAACTAATTGTGCTTAGCTTTTTTACTTCTTGGTGCGGCACTTGTCATCAAGAGTTCAAAGAAATTCAAAAAGCTAAATTTAAAAATCAATTAAGTAATATTACTTTTATTGCTGTTAGCGATGAATCGTTAATTACACTTAATAATTATGTTTCAAACTTTAGGTACGAATACATTAATTTTATTCACTTTAAAGAAAACGTAGGAACGCTCGGTGTGCATGCCTTTCCAACCATTTATATTTTCAATAGCAAAGGGGAAATATTATTCTCAAAGGTTGGTTTAGTCGATTGGAATGATCAAAAATGGTTATCCCAATTTAAACCGTAAATTCACTTTTGCAATACAGGAGTTAACTTTTTTAAGGTAAGAAATTCATTTAAAAATTTACATCATACTTTTAAGCATGCACCATATAATACGCAATGTTTATAGTGCAACTCAGCTTCTAAAAAAGATTCCTCCTGAAAGACAATAAGAATAATTTTACATTATTATTTGTATTTAAAAATCCTTCAAAAACTTCCTCCTAAAATCTTAAATATTTATCGTAAAATTGCAGTCCTAAAATTCAACACACAAAATGGCCGACGATAAAAAAGTGATATTCTCAATGGTGAAGGTGAGCAAAGTGTTCCCCCCGCAAAAACAAGTTTTAAAAGACATCTACCTTTCCTTTTTTTATGGTGCAAAAATTGGAATCATTGGTTTAAATGGCTCTGGTAAATCAACCTTGCTTAAAATTATTGCTGGGGTCGAAAAATCATTTCAAGGCGATGTGGTGTTTTCACCTGGTTATACTGTGGGATATCTTGAACAAGAACCTCATCTTGATGAAAGTAAAACAGTAAAAGAAATTGTGATGGAAGGCGTTCAAGAAACTGTTGATTTATTAGCAGAATTTGAAGACATCAACAACAAATTTGGTTTGCCCGAATATTACGAAGATGCTGATGCCATGGAAAAACTCATGAACCGTCAAGCAATTATTCAAGATAAAATTGATGCTTCAAATGCATGGGAATTAGACAATCAATTGGAGCGTGCAATGGATGCGCTAAGATGCCCAGAAGGTGATACATCTATAAAAGTATTAAGTGGTGGTGAAAGAAGACGAGTAGCACTATGCCGTTTACTGCTTAAAAAACCTGATATTCTTTTACTTGATGAACCAACGAATCACTTAGATGCTGAATCAATTGATTGGTTGGAGCAATTCCTACAAAGTTATGCAGGCACCGTAATTGCCATTACCCATGATAGATATTTCCTCGATAATGTTGCTGGTTGGATTCTTGAACTTGATCGTGGTGAAGGTATTCCTTGGAAAGGAAATTATTCATCGTGGCTCGAGCAAAAAGGAAAACGACTAGCAATGGAAGAAAAAACTGAAAGTAAACGACAAAAAAACTTGGCGCGCGAGTTAGATTGGGTGCGACAAGGTGCTAAAGGTCGGCAGGCTAAAAGTAAAGCACGTCTTCAAAATTATGATAAAATGATGAATGAAGATGTGAAACAAAAAGAAGAAAAATTAGAAATATTTATTCCAAATGGACCTCGTTTAGGTAATGATGTGATTGAAGCTATTGACGTTTCTAAAGCATTTGGCGATAAAATCTTATACGAACATTTAAATTTCAAATTGCCTCCTGCTGGTATTGTTGGTATTATTGGCCCAAATGGAGCCGGAAAAACAACACTTTTCCGTATGATCATGGAAATGGAAAAACCAGGGCAGGGTGAATTTAAATTGGGTTCTACTGTTAAAATAAGTTATGTCGACCAATCGCACGCTGAGATTGACCCCAATAAAACAGTTTGGGAAATAATAAGCGGCGGCCACGAAAACATGGAGATGGGTGGCAAAATGATTAACTCCAGAGCCTATGTTTCTCGATTTAATTTTAATGGTGCCGATCAAGGCAAAAAATGCGGGGTATTATCAGGCGGTGAGCGCAATAGACTTCATTTAGCAATGGCACTTAAAGCAGAAGGAAATGTGCTATTACTAGATGAGCCAACCAATGATATTGATGTGAATACATTACGCGCATTAGAAGAAGGACTAGAAGATTTTGCAGGATGTGCTGTAATTATTAGCCATGATAGATGGTTCTTAGACCGTGTTTGCACCCATATTTTAGCTTTTGAAGGCGATAGTGCTGTGTATTATTTCGAAGGCGGGTATTCTGAATATGAAGAAAACAGAAAAAAACGTTTGGGTAATATGGAGCCTAAAAGACCGAGGTTTAAAAAGTTAGTTGTATAGCTTAAGTACTTTCACAAAATGAACTTTACCATTGCTGGACCTGAAATAAAAATACCTGAAAAGATTTCAATAAGGCAAGCATTAATGGTGATAGGTTCATGCTTTGCTGAAAATATTGGAAATAGGCTAAAACATGAGATGTTTGATGTTCATATAAATCCTTATGGCATTGTCTATAATCCAATAAGCATTGTACAACAATTGTCCTACATCACCCAAAACAAAGAATTTACAGCAAACGATTTGTTTGAGCATAATGGTTTATGGCACAGTTGGCAACATCACGGAAGTTTTTCTGGAACTGATCAAAATGATGTTTTGTTTAATATCAATAAGCAATTAGATGAAGCTTACCAACAATTAAAAAAAGCTGAATGGCTCATAATTACTGCGGGTTCAGCATATTATTATTGTTTAAGTGATGGCCAAATAGTAAGCAATTGTCATAAAGTTCCTGCTGTTAATTTCAAAAAAAAAATAGCTTCGGATAATTCAATCGTAGTTTGTTTTGATACGTTTCTTGAGCAGTTACAAAAAATAAATCCCAAAATAAAAATACTTTTTAATGTAAGTCCAGTAAGATATGTGCGCGATGGCCTTACCGAAAACACCATCAGCAAAAGCATTTTACACCTTGCCATTAATGAAATTGTAACGAAAAATAACAACTGCTTTTATTTTCCTTCTTATGAAATTATGATTGATGAATTAAGAGATTATCGCTTTTACAAAGCCGATATGGTTCATCCAAATGAAATTGCCATTGCCTATATTTATGATAAATTTGCTGCTGCCCTTTTTGATGATGAAACTAAATTAGTTGTAAAAAAAGTACAACAATACAATGCGTTTTCAAATCATAAAATTTTAAATAATAGTGAGGAGGCAATTGCACAATATCAGCTTAAAATGGGAGCATTGATGTTATCTTTATTCGAAAAATATCCATTTCTAAAAAGAAGATAAACAGAATAAAAAAGTTAAGCACTTTTAAATCAATGCATTGTGATGCAAATAAGTTTTTGTAGTTTCAAAAAAAGAAATTACATTTGCACCCTTATTTAAAAATTAATCATTAAAAACAATTCACAATGCCTGTAAAGATTAGATTACAACGCCATGGTAAAAAAGCTAGTGCTTACTACCATATTGTAATTGCGGATGGTCGTGCACCTCGAGATGGAAAATTCATTGAAAAGTTAGGCACCTACAACCCAAACACAAACCCCGCAACTATTGACTTAAACTTTGAAGGAGCTATTAAATGGCTTCAAAATGGTGCTCAACCTACCGACACCTGCAAAGCTATTTTATCCTATAAAGGAGTAATGTTGAAACACCACCTTAATAAAGGAGTTATCAAAGGAGCACTTACACAAGAAGCTGCTGATGCTAAATTAGAAAAGTGGTTAAACGAAAAACAAACTAAAATTGATGGCAAAGCCAATTCAATTACTAGCAAAAAAGAAGATGACAGAAGAGCCGCTCTTAAAGCAGAAAGCGCTGTAAAAGATGCTAAAGCTGCTAAGGTTGCCGAAAAAGTTGCTTCTCAACAAGCTGCAAATGATGCCCAAAACGCACCTGCAGAAGAAACTTCAACAGAAGTAGAAACAGCTGCAGAAGGCGAAGCTCCAGCTGAAGCTTAACATTAAAAACTTCAAAAACCGGTTTCATTCTCGAAACCGGTTTTTTTTTACCCCAACTTTTTTAATTGTATGAAAAAAGAAGATTGCTTTTATTTTGGATATATCGTAAAACCAATTGGCTATGAAGGATTTTTTGCTGTAAAAGCCGAAACTGACGACATGCAAAAATACGCCAATTTATCAAGCGTTTTTATTGACCTCAATGGCACTTTAACTCCTTTTTTTATTGCTGCAGTTCAGGTGAAAGACAAAGAAATAATTTGGCTTAAAGCAGAAGGTTTTAATGCCGAAGATGAGATTCAAGCCCTCATCAGAAAAGAAATATATCTGCCATTAAACTTACTGCCAACGCTAAAAGGTAATAAGTTCTATTATCATGAAATTGTTGGTTTTACAGTGCACGATGAAGTATATGGTGAAATTGGAAAAATCAAAGATGTTATTGAATTACCTCATCAAACAATTTTACAAATCATGAAAGGATATACAGAAATTTTGGTGCCTCTCAACAAGGAGATTTTGAAAAATGTTGATCGTATAAACCAAATTATACAGATTAAAGCGCCCGATGGATTAATTGACATATACATTAGTACAAATGATGAGGAACAAGATGATGGTGAATAAATTGATTGCCTTATTGTTTATTATTACA
Source organism: Chitinophaga pinensis (assembly GCA_945872355.1). Classification (GTDB taxonomy): domain Bacteria; phylum Bacteroidota; class Bacteroidia; order UBA4408; family UBA4408; genus CAIKXD01. The sequence continues at coordinate 9,246 of CAMBZU010000057.1, read as the reverse complement.
TGCTGCGCTTGTCATCAAAAAATAAACAAAAACAACGCTAAAAATATTCAAAAAATAGAAATGCTTGGCAATTACCAATCTTCAGGAAAGTTAGGCTATTTGGTAACATCAGTAAAAATTATTGAAGATCAACTCAGCATTAATATCATTTACAACGGAGGTTGTAAACCTCATTCCTTCCGCTTAATTGGAGACAGTACCATTCTTCAATCAAATCCTGTGCAAACCAATGTATACTTGGTTCACGAAAACAATGGTGATAACTGTTCCGATGAAATTAAAAAGGAACTGATATTTGATATCTCTAGATTAAAAAACTTACACCACAATCCTATACAACTCAACCTCGATAATTTAAACACTTTAACTTATCAATATAAATAGGATTAATTATAATCAAACAACACATTCAAATAGTATATCATCCAAATTTCGCACTATAAAAGGCCACATCAATTGCACAACAATTTAATACCATTTGTATTTTAAATGCAAATGGATAATGCCGATATAACAAAGTAGAGTTCAATAAAATTGGACTATTTGTTTTGTATAATAGGTACGAGATTCAAAATATTTATTGCAAGTATAAATTTACCTATTTTATTTTACCCTATATTTGGAACTTGTTTTTAGAAAAAAATGTTTCTCGAAAAAAAATAATCCATTAAAAATAAAAACTATTCTAGCTAATTATGAAATCAAACTACCATCCAATTAAGATTTTGCTTGCGTTAATATGCTCAAGCACCATGCTATTTGCCCAAAACGGGAGTTCTACATTTGAAATTTTTTCGGAAGATGGAGATCCATTTGTAATCGTGATGAATGGAGTTCAGCAAAATACCCAAGCACAAACAAATGTGAAACTTCAAAACTTAGCTGCCGCTCCTTACAAGATTCGTGTCATATTTCAAAACAAAGATTTAGGTGCCTTAAACGATAAAATTAATCTCGACTATGGCTTTCACCAATCTTATATTATTAAATTAAAAAAGATAACTAGCTTTCAAAAAAATCTTAAAAATGTAACAAACAACATGGCCGAAAACTTTGATATTAAAGACTCTGCCGAAGCCAATGCGAAAAGAACTCAAATTGAGAATGAAAATTCTAAATACGTAATCAAAATGCTGAGCAAAGTGCCAATTGCTGGTGCACCAGCGCCTGCTCAAAATTATAATCAAACTCCTCCTCCACAAAACAGATCAAACACACAAGTTACTTCAACCACAGTTGTTCCTGCCCAACAAACAACTGTTGTGCAACAAACCACAACTACAGGAAATGGAGCTAATGTAAATACCAATTCCAATATGAATGGCGCCAATTTGAGTATGAACATTAATTTAAATGGAGGTATGGCAGGCAGCTCAAGCTATACAGAAACATCAACTACCACCGTTCATACAACAGGTACACCTGTTCAATCACAACAAACAAACGTATATGTATTACCAGGCTACAGTGGACCAACAGGCTGTCCTTGGCCAATGAGCGATGGCGATTTTGCAAGTGCTCAAAACTCAATAAAATCGAAAAGTTTTGAAGACAGCAAATTAACAATGGCAAAACAAATTTTCGACCATAATTGCTTACTATCTTCACAAGTAAGAGACATCATGTCAACATTTGATTTTGAAGCCACCAGATTAGATTTTGCAAAATACGCCTATGGCAGAACTTTCGATATTGGAAACTATTACAAGGTAAATGATGTATTCGATTTTGAAACTTCAATTTCTGACTTGAATGCATACATTAATAGCTATAGAAGGTAGTTTTTATTCACTCCTAACAAAAAAGCGAAGTCTAAGAACGACTTCGCTTTTTTTAGCTCAAATATTTATCACTAAAAAAAGTAGAATACACCAATCTGAAAAACTATTTATTTTAATTTAGGTAAGCTAATGTTATCAAATTGTGCACAATCAATTATAGTAGGGTTGCCATTTCGATTTCGCATGTGCCAATATCAGCTACTATTTTGATAAATACTATGAAACAAAGAAAATTATTAAGTCAACGACATCCAATTTTATATTTTTTAGCCGTTTGGACAAGACGATTTAAACGATATTTTGATTGGTGTTTTGATAATAAAAAATATGCTAAAAAACGTACAGCTGAAAAATTACCTTTTAGGGTAAAAAAACATCAATCCATTTTATTAAGAAAACTTGGAGAAAGTAATGAACTACTTCAACTCAACAAAGTAACAAATCTTAAAATTGCAGTTAAAGAAATAAATGGGATAATAATTAAATCAGGTGAAACTTTTTCATTTTGTAAACTTGTTGAGCTTCCAACAAAAAGAAAAGGATATTTGCTAGGAATGGAATTATCATTTGGAAAGGCCAGGCAAGGTATTGGTGGCGGTATCTGTCAAATTTCAAATATGATACATTGGTTAGTAATGCACAGTCCATTAACAATAATTGAAAGATCAAATCACTCTTTTGATCCATTTCCAGACGAAGGAAGAGTATTACCTTTTGGAAGTGGAGCGGCAATTTTTTATAACTACATTGATTTTCAATTTACTAACAACACAAAAGATGCTTTTCAAATTAACTTATGGCTAACTGAAAAGAATCTAGAAGGAGAACTTAGAATGAATAGTGAATTAGCGTTATCTTATCATATTTTTGAGCAAAATCATAAATTTATAAAAATAGAAAATCAATTTTTTCGACAAAATGAAATATGCAGAAACAGTATTGATAAGAAAACTGGAAAAATAATTAAAACAGAATTACTCAAAAAGAATTTTGCAAGAGTAACTTATGAGCCCGAAAACTATATAGAACATAAAAACGGCAGCTAACAGCGGTTTGGCAAAAATGGTGGGTTCAACGCTAAATTGAACATTTGGATTTCAAATAAACTTTAGTACTTAATTGAAATTATTGCTAGTAAATTCAACACTTCACCAAGCTGCAAAACGCTAATTTGGGTTTATTACTCCAAAAAAGCCTCATCCCTACCATCTGAAAAAACCACTCTAATATTTTGTTTTAAAGTAGTAGCTAATGAAAGCCCTACATAATCTGCATTTATTGGAAAACGTTTATGATTTCTATCAATCAATACCATGGTGGCTATTTTTTTCACAGGAGCATGTAAAAACTGATTTACACCATAAATTAATGTCTTTCCCGAATTCAATACATCATCAATAACAACAACCACTTTATTTTCAAAAATTTCCTTGGCTAGGAGCTTGCTTTGAAAACTTTGGTAAGGCGAATCCTTTTCAACATCAATTGATAAAAGCGTTACTTTTTGTTCAGAAAAAGTATTTAAAGCTTGTTGAATTCGCTGGGCTAATACAAACCCTCTCTGCTCAATTCCAGCTAAAACTATTTCAGTTTCAGCGTAATTATTTTCGAACAGCTGATAAGCCATTCTATTAATTTTTTGCTGAATTTGTTCGTGATTAAGTAATAAAGTTGGTTCCATTATAAATAATAATGGGCTAAATTAAATATAATATTGAGACCTTAAAAAGAATATTTTTACTACAATCTGCCACCCTTAAAGAAGGTTTTCTTATAATAGGGACTTTCTAAACTATCAATTCTAACGCCACCTTTAACAGCAGCATGCACAAACTTATTGTTTCCTAAATAAATGCCTACATGTGAAATTCTACTTTTCTTTATTTTAAAGAACACCAAATCTCCTACTTCTAATTGATTTTTATTGATGGCGAAAGTTTTAGGAAAAATAGCTGCTGATCCACCTTTTAATTCTTTTTGATAAACATCCTTATAAATAATTTTAGCAAAACCACTGCAATCTAATCCTCCACTTCCCTTTTTGCTCCTGTATTTATAACTTGTGCCCATCCACTCATAAACAGTTTTATAGAGTTCAATTTGACAAGTATCTACTTCAATTTGGTGGGCACATAAAAAAGAAATAGCATCTTCTTGCGTTGCTTTCTTCCTTAACGTTTTAATATTGGGACTGCCTGCAAATATTTGATTTGCAAACAACAACAATAAAATTGTACCCACTCTTTTAATCATAAGTGCGAAAATAGGTTTTTGAAATTAAACTAAAAAGTTTAAGCATTGCCAATTAACATTAATTCATAAGATGGATAGTTTTTTTAACTCAAATTAATCAATAGGAGATTTAAAAAATCGAACTACTTGATTTATTTGGGTTAATCCCGATAAAGAAAATGTTATCAGATTTGTAAAAATCTGATTTACAATTTCTTTATCGTTTACGCATATCTAATGCGTAATCTGGGTTTAAGATAGATTGGCATATCCATAAAATAAAAGAGAGCAATTTAATAAAAACTGCTCTCTTTTAAATAATAAAAATAATTAACTAACCCACTGCAACTCTTATTGGCATTGGCGGTGGCGTATGCTTTGTATCTTTAACTTTCTCAGGAAATTTAGCATGGTACTCAAACTCATGACGAAAATGACGTATAGCTGCTGCTACAGGCCATGCTGCTGCATCACCTAATGGACAAATGGTATTTCCTTCAATTTTCCTTTGAATATCCCATAGCAAATCAATATCCTCACTTCTTCCATGTCCATATTCTAAACGATGTAGTATTTTTTCCATCCAGCTTGTTCCTTCACGACATGGACTACATTGCCCACAACTTTCATGATGATAAAAACGACTATAATTCCATGTACTTCTTACAATACACGCTCTTTCATCATAAACAATAAATCCTCCTGATCCTAACATCGAACCAGTAGCGAAACCGCCTTCTGATAATGATTCGTATGACATCAATCGGTTTTCTCCGGTGCTTGTTTTTAATAATAAATCTGCTGGCAAAATAGGCACTGAAGAGCCACCTGGCACACATGCTTTTAGTTTTCTACCATCCGGAATTCCGCCACAATATTCATCAGAAAAAATAAATTCTTCAACCGAAACCCCTAATTCTATTTCATAAACTCCTGGCTTATTAATATTACCACCAGCTGAAATTAATTTAGTACCTGTACTTTTTCCTATTCCAATTTTTGCATATTCATCACCACCATGGTTTACAATAGGAACAACAGCAGCAATAGTTTCAACATTATTTACAACCGTTGGGCAATCATACAAACCTTTTATGGCAGGAAATGGAGGCTTTATACGTGGATTACCTCTTTTACCTTCGAGCGACTCTAACAATGCTGTTTCTTCACCACAAATATAGGCACCACCTCCTACTTGCACATACATATCTAAATCATAACCAGAACCTAAAATATTTTTACCCAACCAACCTGCAGCATAGGCTTCTTCAATGGCGCGCTCTATAATACGAGACACATAAAAATATTCACCCCTAATATAAATATATGATGTGTTAGCTCCCAATGCAAAACTTGAAGTAATCATACCTTCAATGAGTGCATGAGGTATTTTTTCCATCAAATAACGATCTTTGAAAGTACCTGGTTCACTTTCATCGGCATTACAAACTAAATAACGAGGAATTCCAGCTGGCTTTGCTAAAAAGCTCCATTTCATGCCTGTTGGAAATCCCGCGCCACCACGACCTCTTAATCCAGATTTTTTTACTTCTTCAACAATTTCATCGGGCGACATTGTTTTTATCGCCTTCTCAACAGAAGCATAACCACCCATTTTGCGGTAAACTTCTAAGGATTGTATACCTGGAACGTTAATGTGCTCTAATAATAGTTTTTTACCCATTTCTCTTTTTTGTTACTGCAGTATTTATAGATGATGATAAAACTAGCCTTAATGAATTAAATGATATCTGTATAACTTTTTCTTGCATTTTCTGCTTTCAACTGTTCAAGCAATGCATCAGTTTTTTCGTTGGTCAAGTTTTCATGATAATTAGCACCGCATTGAAGCATTGGTGCAGTACCACATGAACCTAAACACTCAACAGTTTTTATAGTAAACATACCATCTTTGGTGGTTTCACCTGCTTTAATATTTAATTTCTTTTCAAGATATGAAACCAATTCTTCTGCTCCATTGAGCCAGCATGGCACTGTTCTGCATACTTCAAGCACACATTTGCCAACTGGTTTTAAATTATACATACTGTAAAAAGAAGCAACTTCATATACCTCAACAGAAGTAATCCCTATAATTTCTGCCACTTTATCCATAGTTGCTGAACTAAGCCATCCTTCATTTTCTGCTTGCGCAATATGCAAGATGGGCAGCAGGGCAGACTTATGTTTTCCTGCAGGATAACGTTTGATAATTTTATGGCATTCCGCAATGGCCTCTTCTGAAAAATTTACTGTTTGATTTGACATTTTAATCCTGCTATTTCTTTTAATAATTATGCATCTAATTCTCCGGCAATCACATTCATGCTACTCATAGTTAATATAGCATCACTTAACATTGATCCTTTGATCATTTCTGGATAAGCTTGGTAATAAATAAAACAAGGCCTGCGGAAATGCAGTCTAAATGGCGTTCTACCACCATCACTAATTAAATAATATCCTAACTCGCCATTTCCACCTTCAACAGCGTGATAAACTTCACCCACTGGAACATCTGTCTCGCCCATAACGATCTTAAAATGATAAATTAATGCCTCCATCTTATTGTATACATCTTGTTTTTCGGGCAAGTAAAAATCTGGCACATCCGCATGGCAAGGGCCTTCAGGCATTTTATCCATAGCTTGTTGAATTATTCTCAAACTTTGGCGCATCTCTTCATGACGCACCATAAATCTATCATAAGTATCGCCATGAGTGCCAACAGGAATTATAAAATCAAAATCTTCATATGATGAATAAGGAGTCATCACCCTCACATCGTAATCAACACCTGCTGCTCTTAAATTAGGTCCTGTAAATCCATAATTTAGAGCCCTTTCTGCACTAATTGGCCCACAACCAATTACACGATCCATAAATATCCTATTGCGCTCTAGCAAACTTTGAAACTCATCTAAAGCTAATGGAAACTCCTTTAAAAACTTTTTAATTTTATCCCATGTTTTAGGAGAGAAATCTTTATCAAAACCTCCAATGCGACCAATGTTTGTGGTTAAACGCGCCCCACAAATTTCCTCATAAATCTCATAAATAAATTCGCGTTGTTGAAACAAATACACAAAACCTGTTAGCGCTCCGGTGTCAACCCCAATTACTGCATTACAAACAATATGATCTGCAATACGCGCCAACTCCATTACAATTACACGCATGTAATCTACTTTTTTTGGAATTTTTGCCCCAATCAATTTCTCTACAGTCATATGCCATCCCATATTATTGATGGGTGATGAACAGTAATTTAAGCGATCGGTTATAGGTGTAATTTGATAGTATGGTCTCCTTTCAGCCAATTTCTCAAATGCTCTGTGGATATAGCCAACAGTAGATTCTGCATCAACAATAATTTCACCATCCATTTTCAAAATATTTTGAAAAATACCATGAGTTGCTGGATGTGTAGGGCCTAAATTTAATGTAGTATATTCCTTTTGCTCTGCTAAATGGTCAACTATATTGGTGCTTATTTGTGTCATTGTAAAATCAATTATTGTTAACGCCCAAACATGGTGTCATTTTTATCTTTTCTCGTTTGGTCTTCAAGTGGAAATTCTTTACGCATTGGATGTATAACCATATCATCTACGTTTAAAATTCTCTTTAAATTTGGATGTCCCTTAAAATCAACTCCAAAGAAATCATACTCTTGACGTTCCATCCAATTTGCTGCACTATATAAACCTGTTAATGTTGGCATTACAGCTAAATCTTTTGGAAAAAATGTTTTAATTCTAATTCGTAAATTATTTTCTAAGCTATGCAATTGATACATCATACCTAGTTCATCTTTTTGATCAGGATAATGCAAAGCGCACATTGTAGTTAGAAATCTAAATTTAAGTTCTTCGTTGTCATAGAGCCATTGAATAGCAGGAATCACTGCATCTTTTCTCAAAGTAACTGTGAACATATCATATAACATTTCATGCTTAATAACAGCATGATTAAAATGCGCGTTGATCGCATTGATAATTGTTTCTTGTTTAGCTTCAGTCATTCCCATTATTCCATTCCATATTCGTTAAGCATTGCCTTGTATTCAGGAGTGTCGCGTCTGCGTATAGCTTCATTGTGCGCTAATTCCTGGATATGTAAAATTCCTTCTATCACTTGTTCAGGACGCGGCGGACAACCGGGAATATAAACATCAACTGGTATAATTCTATCAATACCTTGAAGTACACTGTAGGTATCAAAAATACCACCTGTAGAAGCACATGCACCCATGCACAAAACCCATTTTGGCTCTGCCATTTGCTCGTAAATTTGCTTGAGCACAGGTCCCATTTTTTTTGCAATGGTGCCCATTACCATTAATAAGTCAGCTTGCCTTGGTGAGAAGCTTAAACGCTCACTTCCAAAACGAGCTAAATCATAATGCGCACCCATAGTTGCCATAAACTCAATTCCGCAACATGATGTAGCGAAAGGCAATGGCCATAAGGAATTTTTACGGGCTAAGCCCACAGCCTTATCCAACGATGTAACAAAATAACCTGTGCCTTCAACACCATCTGGTTTATTTGCAACTGTATAATTTGGTTTTTCTAAAGTCGACATAATTTTTATATTTGAATACTAAGACAAATAATTATTGTTTTGGTTTTACTACTCCCACTTTAATGCGCCTTTTTTAACAATGTAAAAGAAGCCCAATAATAAAAAGCCCATAAACATTAGCATTTCCAAAAAACCATACATTCCCAAATCCTTAAAGTTAACAGCCCATGGGTACATAAAAATAACCTCCACATCAAAAAGCACAAAAAGTATGGCTACTAAAAAGTACTTGATGCTAAAAGGAATACGAGCATTTCCTTGTGATTCAATTCCACACTCAAAAGTCTCGAGTTTTATTTTTGATTTTTTTTGAGGACCTAAAATGTGTGTTACTACCATGGTTGTAACTACAAAACCGGCAGCTACAATAAACATGAGCACAATTGGAAGGTAATCGTAATAACTACTTTGCATAGATTTGTTTTTAAAAGGCGGTCAAATTTAGCAATAATCTGATTTTATCAAGATTAAAAATTGTTTTTTTTATAATTTAAATATTGTTGACAACAAACATTGTGTTTTATCGGAATTATCATAGGGAATTTTCAAAGTGCTGAACCATTGATTTCACAAGTGATATCAGGCCTTAACATCGGTTTGAAACCATTGCACCAAAGACCAGAAGTATATGATCGTGATTGCAAGA
>CAMBZU010000056.1 GCA_945872355.1 Chitinophaga pinensis | reverse complement strand
TGGATCAACCATTTTAAAATAAATAATACAAATAACAATTACGGATTTAAAAATATTGACCCAAATCAAGCACCAGTTTTAGTTGAGTATTCATCTCCAAACACAAACAAACCTCTGCACTTAGGACATATCCGAAATAACCTATTAGGATATTCAATCGCAAAAATTTTGGAGGCCAATGGCCGAAAAGTGTACAAAGTAAATATTGTAAACGATCGTGGAATTCATATCTGTAAAAGTATGTTAGCCTATCAACTTTTTGGGAATGGTGAAACACCTGAAACAAGCAATACAAAAGGTGATCATCTTGTTGGAAAATATTATGTCGAATTTGATAAACAATTCAAAATTGAAGTCGCAAACCTAATTGAACAAGGAAAAACAAAAGAGGAAGCTGAAAAAAATGCTCCTTTGATGCTAAAGGTACAGGAAATGTTGCGCCAGTGGGAAGCTGGAAATGAACAAGTTAAAAAACTATGGGAAACCATGAATTCATGGGTATATCAGGGTTTTGACATTACATACAAAACTTTAGGAGTTAACTTCGATAAGATATATTATGAGTCAGAAACCTACCTTATTGGAAAACAAAAAGTAGAAGAAGGTATAGCCAAAAATGTTTTCTTTAAAAAAGAAGATAATTCAGTTTGGATAGATTTAAGCAAGGATGGCCTTGATGAAAAAGTAGTAATGCGTGGAGATGGAACTTCTCTTTACATTACACAAGATATTGGCACTTCAATTAAACGACACGAGGAGTTTGGATTTAACCAAATGATTTATGTAGTTGGCAATGAACAAGATTATCATTTTAAAGTACTTTTTAAAATACTCGAAAAATTTGGTTTTGATTGGGCAAAAGGGCTTTATCATTGTAGTTACGGAATGGTAGAACTTCCCGAAGGCAAGATGAAATCAAGGGAAGGAACTGTTGTTGATGCTGATGACTTAATTGATGAAATGATTAAAACTGCTCAACAAACAACCGAGGAACTTGGCAAAACAGAAGGGCTCTCTGATACTGATAAAACTGAACTTTTCAGCACAATTGGACTAGGTGCATTAAAGTATTTTATGCTTAAAGTTGATCCAAAAAAGAAAATGTTGTTTAACCCAGCAGAATCAATAGACTTTCACGGTAATACCGGGCCTTTCATTCAATACACACATGCGCGAATTAAATCTATTTTAAGAAAAAATGGCAGCTTTAGCAATGAAGTCCCCGAAATTGATTTACACGTAAAAGAAAGAGATTTACTAAAATTAATTTACGAATTTCAACAGGCGATAACTGATGCAGGCAATAATTACAGCCCAGCTATTATCGCTAATTATGTTTATGATTTGGCTAAAGAATTTAATCAATTCTATCACGAATGCCAAATCCTCAAAGAAGAAAACGATCAAATAAAATTGTTCAGACTCCAACTTATTCAATTAATTGCACAGATTATAAAGGCAGCAATGGATTTGCTTGGGGCAAAAGTTCCTGAACAGATGTAATTGAACTCCAAGCTCTTAAAAGATATTTTTTTAAAACATCTTTTAAAGCAATTATTTATCGTAATATTGCAATATAATAATAAAGGAATGGGAGCATCAAAAACAGAAAATTTCACAGCTAAACAAAATCAAATTGCTGTAATAGCTAAAGCAATGGGACATCCTGCCCGTATTGCAATTATTGATTATTTGCTAAAAGTAGATACTTGCATTTGTGGAGATATTGTAAATGAAATTAAATTAGCACAACCCACCATTTCTCAACACCTAAAAGAATTAAAAAATGCGGGTATCATCAAAGGTAATATTTCGGGAACTGCCATTTGTTACTGCATTGATGAAAAAGCCTTACAAACTTTTCAAAAATATTTCAATAACCTAGAAACAAAACTCGAAAAGAAAAAATTAAATTGTTGTTAATACTTAAAATTTAAAAAAAATGAACTTAGCTCAAATTAAAGAACATCTCAAAAACACCAGCAACATTAACTTTATTTTACCAAATGGTTCTATGGTTCCAGAACATTTTCATGTTACTGAAGTTGGTTTAATTTCCAAACATTTTATTGATTGCGGTGGAACAATAAGAGACGAAAAAGTAATTAATTTTCAATTGTGGAGTGCCAATGATATTGACCACAGATTAAAGTCAGAAAAACTACTTAATATCATTCATTTATCGGAAACAAAACTTGGCATTCCAAATATAGAAATTGAAGTAGAATATCAAAATGAAACTATTGGTAAATATGGTTTAGACTTTGATGGTATTAATTTTTTATTGACTCAAAAACAAACTGCTTGCTTAGCTAGCGATAGTTGTGGCATTCCAACAGAAAAATTGAAAGTTGCTCTCTCAGAAATTGGAACAGCCAATACAAATGCCAGTTGTAAGCCTGGTGGCGGTTGCTGTTAATAAGTTAATCCTCTTACATATGTTTGAAAAAATTGAAATTTTACTTCGTCAATTAGTAAATAGCTTTGATCAGATCCCTAAGGAAAGAAAAGTTCTTTTGCAAAAATTAAGTGCCTATATTAAAGAAAAAATGTTGGCCAATGAAGACATTAATTTAGTTTATATATGCACACATAATTCTAGAAGGAGCCACTTCGGGCAAGTAGCAGCTACAATTGCAGCATCTTATTTTAAAATTAAAAATGTGCACTGCTTCTCAGGTGGCACCCAAGTCACTGCCTTTAATACAAATGCTATAAACGCACTTAAAGAATTGGGATTTGAAATAAATACCAAGGAGTCAGATCCCAAAAATCCATTGTATCAAGTTGCATACAGTAATACTCAATTCGAAAAATGTTTCTCTAAATTATATGATGATGAAAGTAATCCAAAAGACAATTTCGTTGCCATCATGACTTGCTCAGAAGCTGAAAAAAATTGTCCTTTTATTACAGGTGCAAAAATTCGTATTGGAACAACCTACAAAGACCCCAAAGAAGCCGATAACACTGAGGAAGTTATTAATACATATGTTGAACGATTTAAACAAATTACTACCGAAACTTTATATGCCTTTTCTTTAATAACACAACAATTAAAACCATAGAAATATAACCTTATGACCAACTTAAATCAAATACTTCATCCTAAAAGAAAAAGACTTACTTTTTTAGATAGGTATCTAACTTTATGGATCTTTTTAGCCATGATTTTAGGGATTAGCATCGGCTATTTTATCCCTTCAAGTGCCGAAACAATCAACAAATATTCAAGTGGCTCAACAAATATTTTTTTAGCATTTGGATTGGTTATAATGATGTATCCACCCTTGGTTAAAATTAAATTTACTGAAATCACCAAAGTACTTAACCAACCAAAATTACTACTCGCCTCATTCATCATCACATGGATAATTGGCCCCTTTTTAATGTTTTTGCTTGCGATATTTTTTCTTAAAGACCAACCAGAATACATGACTGGACTAATCATCATTGGTTTAGCACCTTGCATTGCAATGGTTCTGGTGTGGAATGAATTAGCTGAAGGAAATAGACAATTAGTAGCAGGCCTAGTAGGTGTAAATAGTTTAATTCAAGTGTTTTTCTTTAGTCTTTATGCCTATTTTTATTTAGAAATTATGTTGCCACTATTTGGCATCCATGGTTTATCATTCAATATTACAATTACAGAAATTGCAACTACAGTAGGAATTTATTTAGGAATACCTTTTTTTGCCGCTGTATTAACCAGAATTATTTTAATTAAAATTAAAGGTGAAGATTGGTTAAATCGAACTTTCATTCCAACCATTTCACCTATAACATTAGTGGCATTATTATTTACCATTCTTACGATGTTTTGTTTAAAAGGAAATGCCATTATAAAATTACCATTCGATGTAATAAAAATAGCAATCCCATTGGTTATATTTTTTACCATCATGTTTACATTAATGTTTTTTGTTGCAAAATATTTGAATGCTTCCTATGCTGATAATGTTGCACTATCCTTTACAGCGGCTGGAAATAATTTCGAACTGGCAATTGCAGTTTCAATTGGCGTGTTTGGAATCAATTCTGGTCAAGCTTTTGCAGGTGTAATTGGACCTTTAGTTGAAGTGCCAGCATTAATTATTTTAGTGAACGTGGCATTTTGGTTAAGAAAAAAATTATATAAAAACAAAATAGCTTAACGTCTACGCTTCAAAATTTATTTCATAAAAAAAGCCATTCAGTTCTTGAATGACTTTTTACTTGTATTTTATACTTTTTTACTTTCAACTTTTCAACTTTAAACCTTCAACTTCCAACTTTCAACTTTCCAACTTTCAACTTTCCAACTTTTTTACTTTTTACTTTCAACTTTCAACTCTTATTTTAAACTCTAGTACTTAGGCGCCTTAGCATTAAATCCAAACGAAGCTCCAATTCTTGCTCCATCTTTATTTGGAACCACAAAGGCATTGACTGGAATATTTAAGTTGCCTGATTTAAATGTGCAACCAACTGCAAAAACAAAACCTGTTTCTATAGCCAACTGACCTCTACTATCCATTCTTGAAACTATGGAATACGGATTTGTGCCCCAGTCGCTTTCCCAGTCATTCTTTAAATGCCAACCTCCTGCACCATCATAAAATCCATTTGCTTTTTTAGATAATCTGATTGTTGGACCAAACGCAAATTCTAAACCCGATTTATTACTTCTTAAACCATGCATTACAGCCATGCTTGGAATAAATAAACCTTGATCTAATCCAGTAATCATAGGCAAAAACTCAAACAAAGCTTGCAAATTACCTTGAGTTAAATATTGCTTCTCAAATTGATAGCCAAACTGAAACATCGCAGGGTAACCATCAAAACCACCCTGATTTTTTGATGCCTTCATTATACTTGATGACGTACCTGTTAAAAACACAGCACCAAATCTTGGACCATCAAGCTCTAAGGTTGTTGCATCAGGATTATTATGAGAATTATCAATATTGAACTTTTTAGTTAACTTCTTTACCAACTCGGCATCATTAGGCTTACCAAACATATCGTTAACTGTAATGGCAATGATATTTGGAAACTCTTTATTTAAATTTAAAAATTCCTTTACAAAGGTTTTTTCAATCACACCTGTTTTAACATCAATTAAATTTAATGTCAATACAATGGTCTCTCCATAAGGATCAATTAAGCCAGTCATCATTTTATCCACGCCAAGTGATTTTCCAACTTCAACTAAGCAAAGTTTTCCATAGCAGTCATCTAAACTAATATTCTTTGTTTTACTCAAATGTAATTGGTCATAGCGATCCATCACCTCGTAAGTGTCAATTTTTGAAACCTCTGTTCTTAAATAATTTCCTAAGAGTACAGGAGTGATAGCTGTTTCGCGATAATCAATACTTAATACAGCTAATTTTGGTTTTGTGGTATTTTGTGCAGTTGCAAATTGGAATGCTCCAATTAAAATACCTTTTAATACGATCTTAAAAATTTGATTTGTTTTCATTTTATTTTTGATTTTGGGTTTATAAAAATTGTTGTTATTTAAATTAGATTTTAAAAAAATAGCCTAACGAAACAAAGTAAGGAGAGCCTACTCCTGCTTCTAATCTTATGCCTGACGATTTATAGATTGTTATATCAGTTCCACCACCAATCCTTAAACTTGGCAATATCAACTGCTCTCCTGTTAAAATGGTATTATAGGAAATACCTGCTTGAAAAATTCCAAATAAATGCAGTCTATTATAAGTATAAATATCTCTTGTGTATCTTACACTTAAATTTAATCTTATTTCTTCTAAATTATAAAACATGGTATTGTCTTCATTCTCCCTTTTTATTCCTTTTATTTGCGATACGGAAACACCGAAACAATTTCCTCTGGTTGTATATAAATCATAAGCTAATCTGCCTTGAAGACCATAAATGGTAAGATCGGTACTTGTATAAATTTTTCTTTCTTTTTTAACTTCTTGTGCTTTTAAATTGCTCTTCACACTCAAGATGATAAGTAGTGAGAAACTTATTTTTTGTAATAGATTAGGCATTTTTCTTTTTGTTTAAAGTATTAGTTTTTATCCCTTTTGACGATGCAAAACTAGGTCGACTTTTGCCCTAATGTTAATTGATATTCGATACAGTAATTCAGGTTTATACGGCTTTGCGCAAATGCAGGTGTTTTGCTACTCATTCATTACGGATTTCCGTAAATAATTATATTTAAAAGTTATTTTTTTGCGATTTATGCAAATATTTTAGTTGAAATTTAGTACTTTTCGCGAAACATTTTTAAAAATGGCCATCAAAAACGCAGATTTCGCAGTACAATCTAGATTCATAGAACATCTAAAAAGAGTAACTCCCAACAAGTCTTTAGCCGATGAAATTGCCGATGTATTAAGTATTAGTAGTGATAGCGCTTATCGAAGAATTAGATGCGAAACAGCTATCACTATTGATGAAGTTGTGTTATTATGTAAACACTTTAGGGTTTCGCCAGAATTATTAACAGAGAAAACACCAGGCACTGTAACATTTAGCTATAAAAGTTTAACTACAGATGCGATTGATTTAGATAATTATTTAAAAAGCATAATACAAGATTTAGAAAATGCACTTTCATTTCCAAACCCTCATCTTTTCTTTGCTGCAGAAGATGTACCCTTATTCCATCATCTTGATTATAGCTACCTTACACCGTTTAAATTTTTCTATTGGCGTAAGTCAATTTTAAATGATGCCACATTACAAGGTAAAAAATTTGACGCCAAAGTAATTTCGTCAACAAGTTTAAATCTTGCAAAAAAAATAAACCAATTATATCTGTCTATTCCATGCACTGAAATATGGACAGAAGAAACCATAAGTAGTATACTAAGCCAAGTAATTTATTATGCCGACAGCGGTCTTTTCACTACAAAAAAAGATGCCATGAATGTACTTAATGACATAAGACTTATGGCAGAACACCTACAACGTCAAGCAGAAATAAATAGCAAATGTTTAAGAAATGATAAAGACCCAATTCACAATCAAAGTTTTAATTTGTACAGTTGCGAGGTGCAAATAGGCAACAATTCTATTTTAGTAAACACTGACAAATTAAAAATATCGTTACTTTCATTCAACACTTTTAATTCATTGCTTACTTTTAATTTAAACTATTGCAATGAGAATGAGCAATGGATACAAAACCTCATTAAAAAGTCAGTTTTAATAAGCAGTGTTAGTGAAAAACAACGTCTGCAATTTTTTAGAAACATCAATAAATTAATTGATAAAGCAGAAGAGCAAATTGAAAGGGCATTTTGATTACATTTTAAGTTCTCATTCCAAATAATCCTCGCAAAACAAGCATCTTTTCTCCTAATTAACAAAGCCAACTTAAAACTCATTTACAAACAATCTCAACAACAAAAAAGCTGCTTGGAATATCCAAACAGCTTTTTCTTATTAACCAATATAACCTAAATTTATTCTTGAGTATCGTCCTTCTTTTTAGCTCTAGGCGCTTTTTTAGGCTTTTCCTCGCTTGATTGTTCATCAGCAGACTCAGGAGCATCAACACCATCTTCTTTTTTAGCACCACGACTTCTACGAGTAGCTTTCTTAACAGGAGCTACTTTCGGCGTATCTTGTATAAACTCATTGAAATCAACCAATTCAATCATACACATTTCAGCGTTATCCCCTAATCGTGTGCCTGTTTTCAATATTCTTGTGTATCCACCAGCACGTGTAGCTACTTTTACACCAACCTCACGAAATAAGGCAGCTACAGCTTCTTTTTGCTTTAAATAAGCAAATACTGTTCTACGGCTATGTGTGGTATCGTTTTTAGATTTTGTAATTAACGGCTCAACATAAGTACGTAATGCTTTTGCTTTAGCTACTGTAGTGTTAATGCGCTTGTGCATGATTAATGAGCAAGCCATATTCGCCATCATTGCTTTACGATGTGAGTTCGTTCTACCTAAGTGATTTAATTTTTTTCCGTGTCTCATTTTATTATAATTTTAAGAAGTGCATTCTAGAATTTCTTTCCGAAAGCCTTTTCCTTATCTTTAGTCTTTATCTAATTTATATTTTGCTACGTTCATTCCAAATTGTAGGTTCTTTGACGCTACGAGTTCTTCTAATTCAGTCAATGATTTCTTACCGAAATTTCTGAACTTCAATAAGTCGTTTTTATTAAAAGCAACAAGCTCACCTAAGGTTTCAACATCAGCAGCTTTCAAACAATTTAACGCACGAACAGATAAGTCCATATCGTAAAGTTTTGTTTTGAGCAATTGACGCATATGCAATGAGTGCTCATCAAATTCTTCAGTTTCCTTTTTCTCTTCAACATCCAATGTAATGCGCTCATCAGAGAACAACATAAAATGATGAATCAAAATTTTTGCCGCTTCTTTTAGCGCTTCTTTTGGGTGTATAGAACCATCGGTTGTAATATCGATGATTAGTTTTTCATAATCTGTTTTTTGCTCAACACGAAAATTCTCAACGCTATATTTTACATTTTTAATTGGCGTGTAAATAGCATCAATTGGAATTAAGCCAGCTACTGCGTTATTTGGCTTGTTTTCATCTGCCGGAACATAGCCTCTTCCTTTTTCGATCATCATTTCAATCTTCAACTTCACAGAGCTTTCCATGTTGCAGATCACTAAATCTGGATTCAACACTTGAAAGCCTGACGTAAATTTACCAATATCGCCTGCCGTAAAAGAACTTTTACCACTAACACTTACAACTAAACGCTCATTTTCAGTTCCATCTATTTGCTTTTTAAAACGAACTTGTTTAAGGTTTAGAATAATTTCTGTTACATCTTCTACTACGCCTTTGATAGTGCTAAACTCATGATCAACACCTTCTATTTTGATGTAAGTTATCGCAAAACCTTCAAGGGATGAAAGTAATATTCTTCTGAGGGCATTTCCCACAGTAATACCATATCCGGGTTCTAACGGACGAAACTCAAACTGACCATCGTGGTCAGTAGAATTAAGCATGATTACCTTATCAGGTCTTTGGAATGCTAAAATTGCCATTGGTGTATATTATGTTTAATTTAAATGTTATTTTTAACCTAATTAACGTGAATACAATTCTACTATTAATTGTTCTTTAATATTTTCGGGCACTTCAGCACGCGCAGGAATTGAAATCAACTTGCCTTCATTTTTATCCCCATTCCAATCTAACCAAGGAAATGAACGACTGGTAGAAGAGACAGAATGATTAATTACTTCAAGGCTCTTAGATTTTTCACGTATCGCAACAATATCACCAACTTTGAGTGTGTAGGAAGGAATATTAACCACCTTTCCGTTAACTGTTATATGACGATGAGATACAATTTGACGAGCAGCCATTCTGGTAGGTGCAATACCTAAACGATAAACAGTATTATCTAATCTTAGTTCAATCAATTGAATTAATACCTCACCTGTAACACCATGCGCTCTTGAAGCACGGTCGAAGATATTTGCAAATTGCTTTTCTAAAATACCATAAGTATACTTAGCCTTTTGCTTTTCTTGCAACTGAACAGCATATTCAGACTGCTTGGCACGTTTCTTTGCCAATCCATGCATTCCTGGAGGGTAATTCTTTTTTTCTAATGCTTTATCAGGACCAAAAATCGGTTCTCTGAATTTTCTTGCAATTTTTGACTGAGGGCCTCTATACCTTGCCATTTCTTATATGATTAAATGAAATACTAATTCTAATTTTTATTAATTTACTAAGTACTAAACTCTTCTTCTTTTAGCTGGACGACAGCCATTATGAGGAATTGGAGTGATGTCCATAATTTCTGTTACTTCGATGCCAGAGTTAGAAATACTTCTAATTGCTGACTCTCTTCCGGCTCCAGGACCTTTAACAAACACTTTAACCTTTCTCAAACCTGCTTCGTGAGCAACTTTTGAACAATCTTCTCCAGCCATTTGAGCTGCATAAGGAGTATTTTTCTTTGAGCCTTTAAAACCCATTTTCCCTGCCGATGACCAAGAAATAACCTCTCCCTTATGATTAGTAAGTGATATAATTATATTGTTAAAAGTAGCATTGATATGAGCTTCTCCGCTTGGATCAACATTTACTACTCTCTTCTTGGCTGTTTTTACTGTTTTTGCCATTTTAAATCAATAGTTTAATTTCCGTTAAATATTATTTAGTTACCTTTTTCTTATTAGCAACTGTCTTCTTTTTACCTTTGCGAGTACGAGCATTGTTTTTAGTCGTTTGCCCTCTAACAGGCAAACCAACACGATGACGAACACCTCTATAACAACCAATGTCCATTAAGCGTTTGATGCTCAATTGCACTTCCGAGCGAAGCGAGCCTTCTACTTTGTAATTATCATTGATGATGTTACGAATCTTTGTTAGTTGCTCGTCATTCCATTCTTGAACTTTAGTGTTCCAATCAACACCTGCTTCTGATAAAATTGACTGAGCAGTTCTTCTGCCAATCCCGTAAATATAGGTTAAACCTATTTCACCTCTTTTGTTTTTTGGTAAATCAATACCCGAAATTCTTGCCATTGCTGTAAGTGATATCTATTTAATAAAATCTTTTATCCTTGTCTTTGTTTAAACTTCGGATTCTTTTTGTTAATAACATATAAACGCCCTTTTCTACGTACAATTTTGCACTCAACGCTTCTTTTTTTAATTGATGCTCTGACTTTCATTTTTTTTGTTTTTATAGCATTCTACCAATATCTCAATTGGTTAATTTATTTATATCTAAATGAAATTCTTCCTTTGGTCAAATCATAAGGACTCATTTCAACTTTTACTTTATCCCCTGGCAATATTCTGATATAATGCATCCTCATCTTACCTGAAATATGAGCCGTAATAACATGACCGTTTTCTAATTCTACACGAAACATGGCATTACTTAGCGCTTCTATTATTGTACCATCTTGCTCTATTGATGACTGTTTAGGCATCTATTTTTATTTATTTACTTTATTTAATACTTCATCTATATATTCAAAAGACGATAAAATCTCGGCTTTATCTTTTTGAACCACTATGGTATGCTCAAAATGAGCTGATAATTTACCGTCTGCTGTTCTTATTGTCCATTCATCTTTATCTCTTACAACTTCTTTTCTTCCCATATTTATCATTGGTTCAATGGCAATCACAAGTCCACTTTGCAACAATGTTCCTTTACCTCTTTTTCCGTAATTCGGAACTTCCGGGGATTCGTGTAAACTTCGTCCAATGCCATGACCAACTAATTCCCTGACCACTGAAAAACCGGCACTTTCAGCATGATTTTGTACAGCATCTCCAATATCACCAACTCTTTTTCCTGAAACAGCTTGTGCAATTCCAGCATATAAACTTTCTTTGGTAACATCAAGTAACTTCTGAATTTCTGGCTTCAACACTCCAACACCAAAAGTATAGGCAGAATCTCCATAGAATTCATTTTTCAAAACACCACAATCAACTGAAATAACATCACCTTCTTTCAGTGTGTAGTTATTTGGAATTCCATGCACTACTGCAGAATTAACTGAAATACACAGTGCATTAGGAAATCCATCATATCCTTTGAACGCAGCTTTGGCGCCATGATCTTGAATAAATTGATCTGCAATTTTATCTAAATCAATGGTTTTTACACCTGGTTTAATATGCTTAGCTACTTCTGCTAAGGTTTTTCCAACAAGTAAAGAACTAATTCTTATTAACTCAATCTCCTCTTTTGTTTTATAATAAAGCATATCGCTTATATTACAATTTAATTCGTTACCATCGATACAGCAGATGGATTGCTCCTCCCCTTTATTCTTCCACTCTTCATTAATCCATCGTAATGACGCATCAATAAATGACTTTCAATTTGCTGTAAAGTATCCAAGACAACACCTACTAGTATTAACAATGAAGTTCCGCCATAAAAATGAGCAAACTGAGCATTAATACCTAATTTTGTAGCAAAAGCAGGCAATATAGCAACAAAAGCTAAAAACAATGATCCAGGAAAAGTAATTTTCGACATTACAGAATCAATAAATTCTGCAGTGTTTTTTCCTGGTTTTACTCCTGGAATAAAACCTCCATTTCTTTTCATATCATCAGCCATTTGATTTGGATTAATTGTAATAGCTGTATAGAAATATGTAAAGGCAATAATCATTACCGCAAACATAAAGTTGTGCCAAAAACCAGTGTAATCAGAGATTAAAGTAACAAAACTATTTACAGATGAGGATTCTGAAAAACCTGCAATTGTTAATGGTATAAACATGATGGCTTGGGCAAATATAATCGGCATCACGCCTGCTGCATTAACTTTAAGCGGTATATATTGTCTAACTCCACCATATTGCTTTGCTCCTACAATCTTTTTTGCAAATTGTACAGGTATCTTTCGTGTGCCTTGCACCAATAAAATTGAAACTACGATAATTAAAAATAAACCAACCAATTCAACTAGTAATATTACTAAACCACCACCTGAATTTTCAAGTCTTGAAACAAACTCTTGAATAAATGCAACAGGAAGGTTTGCAATAATACCAATCATGATAATTAAAGATATACCATTACCAATTCCTTTATCTGTAATTTTCTCTCCTAGCCACATAATAAAAATGGTGCCTGAAAGTAAAATTATTATAGATGATGCCCAAAACATAGTATCGTTATTCAATCTAGCCGTTACCGGAATTTGAGAGGCAATGTAGCCTGGCGCTTGCAATACTGTTACAAGAACAGTTAAAAAACGTGTATATTGACTTATTTTTTTACGACCACTTTCTCCCTCTTTTTGAAGACGTTGAAAATGAGGTATTGCTAATCCTAATAACTGCATAACAATAGAAGCAGAAATGTATGGCATTATACCTAACGCAAATATTGACGCTCTTGAAAAAGCACCACCTGCAAAAATATTAATCAATCCAGCTAAACCAGAAGGATCACCATTGGTAGCCTGCAGAGCTTCTGAGTCGACCCCAGGAAGCACTATAAAGGAACCTAATCTGTATATCAACAAAAAACCAAGTGTATTAAGAATTCTAGTTCTTAACTCCTCTATCTTGTAAATATTTTTTAATGTATTGATAAAACTTTTCATAGTATAATTAAAGCGTTACTGCTGTACCACCAACGTTTTCTATTGCTGCCTTCGCAGTTGCTGAAAACGCATGAACTTTTACATCTAACTTGGCTTTTAACTCTCCGCGACCTAAAATTTTGATTAAATCGTTTCTTGAGGCTAAGCCATTATCCATTAAAACTGCTAAGTCAATATTCCCTGATTTAGTTTTATCAGCAAGAATTTGCAAAGCATCAAGATTGATACCTCTATACTCAACTCTATTGATATTTTTAAAACCTACTTTGGGAATACGTCTTTGCAATGGCATTTGACCACCTTCAAAACCAACCTTACTTTTATAGCCCGAACGTGATTTTGCGCCTTTGTGACCTCGTGTAGAAGTACCACCTCTACCAGATCCTTGACCTCTACCTATTCTTTTTCTGTTTTTTGTTGAGCCTTCTGCAGGCTTTAAATTACTTAAATCCATTATTTCGTTGAAAATAAACGTTATTAATCAATTATTGAAACAAGGTGACTAACCTTATTAATCATTCCGCGGATGTTTGCATTATCGTCTTTTTCAAGAACTTGATGCATTTTTGTAAAGCCTAGCGCTCTGAGTGTTCTTTTTTGACGCTCAGGACGGTCGATTCCGCTTTTTACTTGTGTTATTTTAATTTTAGCCATTTTTGAGCTGTATATTTTATCCGTTAAATACTCTTTGCATACTTATACCTCTTTGTTGAGAAACTGTTATCGCATCTCTCATTTGCACGAGAGCATCAATTGTTGCTTTAACAACATTATGTGGATTTGAAGATCCTTTAGACTTAGCTAAAACGTCTGTAACACCTACACTTTCTAAAACTGCACGCATTGCACCACCAGCAATAACACCTGTTCCATGAGCTGCAGGTTTTAGGAAAACTCTTGCTCCACTATACTTTCCATATTGTTCATGAGGAACAGTACCTTTGATAATTGGAACCTTGATTAAATTTTTCTTTGCATCTTCAATTCCCTTAGTAATTGCATCAGTAACCTCTTTGGCTTTACCTAAACCATAACCAACAACACCGTGCTCATCACCTACTACAACAATAGCTGAAAAACTAAAAGTTCTACCACCTTTTGTTACCTTGGTAACACGTTGAACACTTACTAACTTATCCTTAAGTTCAATGTCGCTTGACCTTACTTTTTTAATTTGTGCGTTTGACATTTATTTTTTTATTGCAATGTAAATATTAAAAACTTAAACCTGCTTCTCTCGCTGCATCAGCCAAAGACTTAACTCTACCATGATACAAATATCCATTTCTATCAAATCTTACGGTAATTAAACCAGCCTCCTTTGCTTTCTCTGCAAGTGCTTTCCCAACCAAACGAGCTTGCTCAATTTTGTTAACTTTTTGATCAGCTATTTCTTTTACTTTTGATGATGCCGCGACAATTGTCTTACCAGTAGAATCATCTATCAATTGCGCATAAATTTGTTTATTACTTCTGAAAACAGATAATCGGGGATTTTGAGTATCTCCTGTAACAACTTTACGGATTCTCTTTTTAATTCTTTCCCTTCTTGCTTCTTTAGTTAAAGCCATTTTATATACTTATTATGTTGTTTAAAATCTATTATTTACCTGCTGATTTTCCAGCTTTTCTGCGAAGTTGCTCTCCAACAAACTTAATACCTTTTCCTTTGTAGGGCTCAGGTGGACGTAACGAGCGAATTTTAGCAGCAACTTGACCTAACAATTGTTTATCGTGACTAGTAATAGTAATTGTTGGATTCTTACCTCTCTCAGTTAAAGTTACTACCTTTACTTCTATTGGCAACTCTAAGCTAATATTATGCGAATAACCCAGTGTTAATTCAAGCATTTGACCTGTATTTGCAGCTCTATAACCAACACCTACTAATTCTTGTTCAATTTTATAACCTTCAGAAACACCCTTAACCATGTTTGCAATTAATGAGCGATACAATCCATGCTGGGCTTTATGCATTTTTTCTTCGGTAGCTCTACTTAACTCAACTTTTCCATCAGAAATTTCAACTGAAATTCCATCATTCAATTGTTGAGTTAGTTCACCTAACTTTCCTTTTACAGTCACCAAATTTGTTGGTGATACTTTCACCTCAACACCTGAGGGAAGTTCTATGGGTAATTTTCCTATCCTTGACATTATTGTGTATAATTAAGATATGTAACAAATAACTTCACCACCAATATTTAAATTTCTAGCCTCTTTATCGGTCATTAAGCCTTTTGAAGTTGAAATAATAGCAATACCCAAACCATTCATCACTTTTGGAAGATTAGCATGTCCTGTATATTTTCTTAATCCTGGCTTACTTACACGCAATAAGGTTCTAATTGCGTTCAGTTTATTTGTTTGATGATATTTCAAAGCAATTTTAATATTACCTTGAACATTATTATCTTCAAATTTGTAATTTAAAATATAACCTTTTTCAAAAAGGATTTTTGTTATTTCCTTTTTTATGTTTGAGGAAGGAATCTCAACAACTCTGTGTTTCGCCTGAATGGCATTTCTTAATCTTGTTAGATAATCTGAAATTGGGTCTGTCATTTTTTTTATTATATGTTACCTCGCACGCAAGGTAATTATATGAATACTAATTTAATTATATAATACTACCAGCTGGCTTTTACAACACCTGGGATTTTTCCATTTAAAGCCATTTCTCTGAAAGTAATACGAGATAATCCAAATTGTCTCATATAACCTCTTGGTCTACCTGTTAATTTACAACGATTTCTTTGTCTCACAGGAGCAGAGTTTCTTGGTAATTTTTGCAAACCTACGAAATCTCCGGCAGCTTTCAAAGCAGCTCTTTTTTCAGCGTATTGATCGGCAAGTTTGATTCTCTTTACTTCCCTTGCCTTCATTGATTCTTTAGCCATATTACTATTTTAGTTTTTTTGATTTTTAAATGGTAAGCCAAACTGCTTTAATAGTGCAAAAGCCTCGGCGTCGGTAGGAGAAGATGTTACAAAAGTAATATCCATACCCATTATTTTATTAACTTTATCTATTTGAATCTCTGGGAAAATTATTTGTTCAGTTACTCCCATTGTATAATTTCCTTGGCCATCAAATGATTTTTCATTAACACCACGGAAATCACGAATACGAGGCAAAGCCACAGAAATTAAACGATCTAAAAATTCATACATTTTATCGCCACGCAAGGTAACTTTTATTCCTATTGGAACGCCTTTACGTAATTTAAAATTAGAAATATCCTTTTTAGATTTTGTTGACATTGCCTTTTGTCCTGTTATGGTTGCCATATCAGTTAAAGCAGAATCAATCAATTTCTTATCAGACACAGCACTACCAATACCTTGGTTGATGCATATCTTTTGCAAACGAGGCACTTGCATTGAACTTTTATACTCGAATTGCTTTTTTAACGCAGGAACAACTTCCTTTGCGTATTTTTCTTTAAGTCTTGGAACGTAAGTCATTATTTTATAACCTCCCCTGATTTTTTAGCGTAACGTACTATTTTACCTTCTTCATTTCTTTTTCTACCAATTTTAGTTGGTTTGCCACCTACTAAATTCATTAAGTTAGAAATATGAATTGATGCTTCTTGTTTAGTAATCCCACCTTGAGGATTGGCCGAGTTAGGTTTAGCATGTTTTGAAACAAGATTAACTCCTTCAACAATTGCTCTTAACTTTATGCGATCGATTTCTAGTACTTTACCTTCTTGACCTTTTGAGTCACCGGCAATGACCTTCACCGTATCGCCTTTTTTTATGTGTAATTTAGCTTGCATGATTATTATTTGATTATAGCACCTCTGGAGCTAATGAAACTATTTTCATAAACTGTTTTTCCCTTAACTCTCGAGCAACTGGACCGAAAATACGAGTTCCTCTCATTTCGTCAGAAGCATTTAAAAGCACAACAGCGTTGTCATCAAATCTTATATAGGATCCGTCATGACGTTTCACCTCTTTTGCTGTACGAACAACAACTGCTTTGGAAACAGTACCTTTTTTTACGTTACCGCTGGGTAAGCTATGCTTAACACTTACAATTATTTTGTCACCAACAGAAGCATATCTCCTTTTGGTTCCGCCCAACACACGTATACAAAGTACTTCCTTTGCTCCGCTGTTGTCTGCTACTGATAGCCTTGATTCTTGTTGTATCATTTTATTCTAATTAAAATCTCGATGAGTCTATAAAAAACTTTATTATTTTACTTTTTCAAGTACTTCAACCAAACGCCAGTTTTTAGTTTTGCTCAGTGGGCGTGTTTCCATAATTTTAACGGTATCACCTATGCTACAGGTGTTGGTTTCGTCATGAGCAACAAATTTAGATGTTTTCTTAACGAATTTCCCGTATTTAGGGTGTTTTACCTTACGCTCAATAGAAACAACTATAGACTTATCCATTTTGTTGCTAACTACTAAACCTACTCTTTCTTTGCGAAGGTTTCTTTCCATGATTATTTATTTTTTCTTTTGTTAATTTCTGTTGCCAATCGAGCAACATTTTTACGCGTTGTTCTTACTATTAATGGATTTTCTAAAGGAGAAATTGCATGATTCATTTTCATTTTTGAAAGTGAAGTTGTTTCTGCTGTGTATCTTTCGTTCAACTCTCCATCATTGAACTCTTTTATAACTGATTGTTTTAACATTTTGTTTTGTATTTAGGATACTTTATTAAATTAAACAGTATCTTCTTTATAATCTCTTCTAACTATAAACTTAGTAGTTATTGGTAACTTTTGAGCTGCTAATCGTAGCGCCTCTTTTGCTGTAGCTAAAGGAACACCATCAGCTTCAAAAATTATCCTTCCTGGTTTTACAACAGCTACCCAGTATTCGGGAGCCCCTTTACCTTTACCCATACGAACCTCTGCAGGCTTTTTTGTAATTGGCTTATCAGGAAAAATTCTAATCCAAATCTGACCTTCTCTTTTCATAAATCTTGTTACAGCAATACGAGCTGCTTCAATTTGTCTTGCTGTAATCCAAGCTCCTTCTTCAGCTTTTATCGCAAATGACCCTAAAGCAATCTGGTTACCGCGCATAGCGTTACCCTTCATCTTCATCTTGTGCATTTTACGAAACTTGGTTCTTTTAGGCTGTAGCATCTTGTTTAATATTATTGATAATCAAAAAAATCTTTCTATTTATTTACTTGTTCTTTTTTTTCCAGCATTTGGACCACCTGGCCTAGGTTTACCATTACCTGGTCGGCCAGGAGCATTTCTTTCTTGTTTTCCCGCTGAAGCGCCAGCTGTTGCAGTCTGCCCAATATTAGGAGATAGATCTCTTTTACCAAATATCTCTCCTTTACAAATCCAAACTTTTATTCCTAATCTTCCATATGTTGTATGGGCTTCAGATAATGAATAATCTATATCTGCTCTGAATGTATGCAATGGTGTTCTCCCTTCTTTATAATGCTCTGTTCTTGCCATTTCAGCACCTGCAAGCCTACCAGAAATACTCACTTTTATTCCCTCAGCACCTATTCTCATAGATGATGCTATAGATGTTTTAATAGCTCTTCTAAAAGAAATTCTACCCTCAATTTGACGAGCAATACTGTCACTAACTAATTGAGCATCTAATTCGGGACGCTTAATTTCATAAATGTTAATTTGAACGTCCTTCTTTGTTATTTTCTTTAACTCTTCTTTTAGCTTGTCAACCTCTTTTCCACCTTTTCCAATGATAATACCTGGACGAGCTGTATTAATTGTAACTGTAATTAATTTTAAAGTTCTCTCAATGATAATTTTTGAAATACTTCCTTTGGCTAGACGAGCATTTAGGTAGTTGCGGATTTTAAAATCTTCAACCAATTTATCAGCATAGTTATTTCCACCATACCAATTAGAATCCCATCCTTTAATGATTCCTAATCTGTTGCTTATAGGGTTAGCTTTTTGTCCCATGAATTCTTTGAAAGTATTATATATTAATTAACTGCTGTTTTACTATCTAAAACCAATGTTACATGGTTTGATCGTTTTCTGATTCTATAACCTCTTCCTTGCGGCGCTGTGCGTAATCTTTTCATTTGCAAACCACTATCAACAAATACTTCTTTGATGTAAAGACTACTTTCTTCTAAACGAAGACCATCATTTTTTGCACGCCAATTTGAAATTGCGGACAAAAGTAATTTTTCTAAACGACCTGAAGCTTCCTTTGGATTATATTTTAATAAATATAATGCTTTATCTATACTTAGACCTCTAACCATATCAGCTACTAACCTCATTTTACGAGGAGAAGTAGGACAATTGTTAAGTTTAGCAAAACTAATTGTTTTATTAGCCTCTTTTCGCACTTCTGCTGCTTTATGTTTTCTAACTCCCATTTTTTTATCTACTTAAAATTTTATTTAGATCCTTTGTCTTTCTTTTGTCCAGCATGCCCTCTGAAATTTCTGGTTGGTGAAAACTCACCAAGCTTATGCCCTACCATATTCTCTGTAGCATATACAGGAATAAATTTATTTCCATTGTGAACAGCTATAGTTTGACCAACAAAATCTGGAGTAATCATTGACCTTCTAGACCAAGTTTTAATCACTGTTTTTTTGCCACTAGCAATAACTGCTAATACTTTTTTTTCTAATTTATAGTCTATAAAAGGACCTTTTTTAAGAGAACGTGCCATTTTGTGTTTTTTAGTTGTGAACATTACCTTTCAAAAAGGAATGCCATTAAACCGAGTTATTAATATTTATTTTTTTCTACCTTCTAAAATATATCTGCTTGATGCTTTTTTAGGATATCTAGTTTTGTAACCTTTAGCTGGAATTCCTTTACGTGAGCGTGGGTGACCTCCAGAAGCTCTACCTTCACCACCGCCCATTGGATGATCAACAGGATTCATTACTACTGGCCTTGTTCTAGGTCTACGTCCTAACCAACGTGAACGACCAGCCTTACCGCTAATCTCTAAGTTATGATCTGCATTTGAAACAGCTCCTATTGTTGCCTTGCAAGTTAAAAGTATCATTCTTGTTTCTCCAGAAGGCATTTTAACTACTGCATACTTATCTTGTCTTGCTGCTAATTGGGCGTAAGTTCCTGCACTTCTTGCCATAACAGCACCTTGTCCTGGATGTAGTTCAATTCCATGAATGATTGTACCTAAAGGAATCTCACTTAATAACAAAGCATTACCTATCTCTGGTGCAGCACCTTTTCCTGACATAACTTTTTGACCAACTTTCAAACCAGCTGGTGCAATAATATATCTTTTTTCACCATCTTTATAAAATACTAAGGCAATACGTGCACTGCGATTAGGATCATATTCAATAGTTTTAACGGTACCTTCAATACCATCTTTGCTTCTTTTGAAATCAATAATACGGTAATTCTTCTTGTGACCACCACCTATATAACGCATGGTCATTTTACCTGTTTGGTTTCTTCCACCTGATTTCTTGACAGGTTCCAATAAACTCTTCTCAGGTTTTGAAGCAGTTACTTCTTCAAACGTATTTGCCATTTTAAAACGCTGTGAAGGCGTTAATGGACGTAATTTTCTAAGTGCCATCTCTATAATTAAATATTACTGTAAAAATCAATAGTTTCACCGTCTTTCAAAGCAACTACCGCTTTCTTGTGGCGATTAGTTAGACCTGAAACGGGCCCTCTTTTAGTATTGCGCGTTTTTATTTTTCCAATATAATTTTGTGTCCATACTTTAACCACATTTACATTGTAAGCTTTTTCAATCGCATTTTTTATGTCAATCTTATTTGCATTAGCGTGAACAACGAAACCAAAACGGTTCATTTTTTCACCTGCTGCTGTCATTTTTTCGGTAATTACCGGCTTTATTAGTGTTTCCATGTTGGAAATAATCTTTTAATTTAGTTAAATAATTTCTCAATTTCGACCAAAGAACCCTCTGATAAAATCAGATTACTGGCGTTTAAAACATCGTAAGTGTTTATATTCGAAGCACTTACTACCTTTGTGTTGCCTAAATTTCGAGCCGACAAATATACATTTTTATTTAAATCTGACAGCACTAATAATGTTTTTTTATCTAAAACATTTAAGTTTTTCATCAGATCCATATATTTCTTGGTTTTAGGAGCATCGAAAGTGAAGTTTTCAACAACTGTAATTTTGTTGTCTTTGGCCTTGTATGATAAAGCAGAAGCTCTAGCTAAAACTTTCAATTTCTTATTTAATTTGAAACTATAGTTGCGTGGACGAGGACCAAAAAATCTACCACCACCAATCATAGTTCCCGACTTTCTGCTTCCAGCACGAGCGCCACCAGTTCCTTTTTGACGCTTCAATTTTCTTGTGCTATAAGATACTTCAGCTTTTTCTTTAGCCTTGTGTGTACCTTGGCGCTGATTTGCCAAATATTGTTTCACATCCAAATAAATGGCATGATCATTTGGTTCAATTCCATATATATCTTTGTTAAGAACAACCTTATTGGAAGTTTCCTTACCTTCTTTATTTAATACCTTTAGTTCCATTTTATTTTTCTACTAAAACGTAAGAACCTTTTGCTCCCGGCACAGAGCCTTTAATAATCAAAAGATTTTTATCAGTTAACACTTTTAATATTTCTAAGTTTTGTACTTTCACTCTATCTCCACCCATTCTTCCAGCCATTCTCATTCCTTTGAATACCCTTGATGGAAAAGATGATGCACCTAATGAACCTGGTGCTCTAAGTCTATTGTGCTGACCATGAGTTTGACCACCAACCCCAGCAAAGCCATGACGTTTTACAACACCTTGAAAACCTTTCCCTTTAGAGGTACCAACTACATCAACAAAATCACCTTCTGCAAACAATTCCACATTAATTACATCACCCAATTTTTTTGCGTCTGTAAAACCCTTAAATTCTACCAATTTACGCTTTGGTGTTGTTTGTGCTTTGGCAAAATGACCCATCATGGCTTTCGATGTGTGCTTTTCTTTGCGCTCATCGTAACCAAGCTGAACGGCTTCATAACCGTCAACTTCGGTGGATCTTACTTGCGTTACTACACAAGGACCAGCTTCAACTACTGTGCATGGTATTATTTTACCATTGGCATCATAAACACTGGTCATTCCTACTTTTTTACCAATTATTCCTGACATTATTATTTAATTTAAATACTCTTTAATTTAATTTATTACTTATATCTTACTCTAAAAACTTACACTTTAATCTCTACCTCTACACCGCTTGGCAATTCTAAGCGCATTAAAGCATCAACTGTTTTTGATGTTGAACTATAAATGTCTAACAATCTTTTGTAAGAGCATAATTGAAATTGCTCTCTTGCTTTTTTATTTACATGCGGTGAGCGCAATACTGTGTAAATTTTCTTATTCGTTGGCAATGGAATTGGACCATTTACAACTGCTCCTGTTGATTTTACAGTTTTAACGATTTTCTCAGCAGATTTATCTACTAAATTATAATCGTAAGACTTAAGCTTGATTCTGATTTTTTGACTCATTTTATTGTTATAAAGAACTATAAATATTAAACTTTTTCTGCTTTTTTACCTTTTATCTTTGCTACAACCTCGTCAGCAACCCCTCTCGGTGCTTCCATGTAATGAGAAAATTCCATTGTAGAAGAAGCACGTCCACTTGTAATGGTACGTAATTGGGTAACATATCCAAACATTTCGGCCAAAGGTACCTTAGCCTTAATAACTTGGGTATTATTCTTCGAATCCATACCTTCGATTTGACCTCTTCTTTTATTCAAATCTCCTACAACATCACCCATATTTTGCTCTGGTGTAAGTACTTCAATCTTCATTATTGGCTCCAACAATACTGGCTTACATTTTGGTAAAGCTTCGCGGAAAGCAGTTCTTGCACAAATTTCAAATGATAATGAATCTGAATCGACCGCATGGTATGAACCATCTAACAATCTTACTTTCATTGAATCCATTTGAAAACCAGCTAAAACACCATTTGACATTGCAGCTCTGAACCCTTTTTCAACAGAAGGAATGTATTCGCGAGGTACATTACCTCCAACTATTTCATTAACAAATTGTAGTGAATCTTTTGTAATATCCCAATCAGCATCAACTGGTGAAATAACAACTTTAATATCTGCAAACTTACCTCTACCACCTGTTTGTTTCTTATAAACCTCACGGTGTTCGATTGATCCATTTATTGTTTCTTTATAAGAAACTTGCGGAGCACCTTGATTAACTTCAACTTTAAATTCTCTTCTTAAACGATCAACAATAATCTCTAAATGCAATTCCCCCATTCCACTGATTACTGTTTGTCCAGAATCCTCATCAGTATGAACTTTAAAGGTAGGATCTTCCTCAGATAATTTATTTAATGCTACTCCTAACTTATCTAAATCAGCTTGCGTTTTAGGTTCAATCGCAATACCGATAACCGGCTCAGGGAAATTCATAGCCTCTAAAACTATAGGATGTTTTTCATCACACAAAGTATCTCCAGTTCTGATATCTTTAAATCCTACTGCAGCGCCTATATCTCCAGCCTCAATAAACTCAATTGAGTTTTGTTTGTTAGCATGCATTTGAAAAATACGTGAAATACGCTCTTTGTTGCCGCTTCTGGTGTTATATACATAAGAACCTGCATCAAGACGTCCTGCATAAGCACGAAAAAAAGCTAAGCGACCAACAAATGGATCTGTTGCAATTTTAAATGCTAAAGCTGTAAATGGTTCCTTTGCGTCTGGTTTGCGAACAACTTCTTCACCTGTATCAGGGTTGGTACCTTTAGTATCTTCTTTATCAAGAGGTGAAGGCATCAACTCCATTACCAAATCTAACATTGTTTGAACACCTTTATTTTTAAAAGATGAACCACATACCATTGGCACAATTTTATTGGCTAAACAAGCCTGACGAAGTGCATTAAGAACCTCAGTTTCAGTGATTGATTCAGGATCATCAAAGAATTTCTCCATCAATTTTTCATCAAATTCTGAAACAGATTCCAATAATTTCTCTCTCCACTCTAACACATCATCCTTCATATCATCTGGTATAGGCACCTCTGTAAAAGTCATACCTTTATCAGCTTCATTCCAAACGATAGCACGATTATTAATTAAATCAACAACACCAATGAATGTTTCTTCTGCACCAATTGGTAACTGAAGAGGGACAGCATTTCCACCTAAGACTTCGCGAACTTGCTTTACAACGCTTAAAAAGTCAGCTCCAGAGCGGTCCATTTTATTAACGAAACCTAAACGGGTAACATTGTAGTTATTAGCTAAGCGCCAATTAGTTTCAGATTGAGGTTCAACACCATCAACCGCGGAAAACAAAAAAACCAGTCCATCTAATACACGCAATGAGCGGTTAACCTCAACTGTAAAGTCAACGTGTCCCGGAGTATCAATGATGTTTAATTTGTATTTATTATTTCTGTAATTCCAAAAGCATGTAGTAGCAGCAGAGGTGATTGTTATTCCTCTTTCTTGCTCTTGAACCATCCAGTCCATAGTAGCAGCTCCATCATGCACCTCCCCAATTTTATGGTTTACACCAGTGTAATATAAAATACGTTCGGTGGTAGTCGTTTTTCCTGCATCGATATGTGCAGCAATACCAATATTTCTTGTAAATTTTAAATCGCTCATTTTAATTTTAGAATCTGAAATGTGAAAATGCTTTGTTAGCTTCTGCCATTCTATGTGTATCTTCTTTCTTTTTGTATGCTGAACCCTCTTCTTTAGATGCAGCAACAATTTCACCAGCTAATTTCATGCTCATTGATTTCTCGTTTCTCTTACGAGAAAATTGAATCATCCATCTAATAGCTACAGCTACTTTTCTTTCAGGACGAACTTCTTGAGGAATTTGAAAAGTAGCACCCCCTACTCTACGGCTTTTTACTTCCACTTGTGGGGTGATATTTGACAACGCTTTTTTAAATACATCCAAACCACTTTCGTTGGTTCTTTGTTCTACGATATCCAAAGCATCATAAAAAACATTGTATGCAGTACTTTTTTTACCTGAGTACATAAGGTTGTTTACAAAACGGGTTACCAAAGTATCATTAAACTTTGGATCCGGTAGTAAAGGAATTCTTTTTGGGGTTGACTTTCTCATTTGAAAGGCTTATAAATGTTATTACCTAATTCTTTTTATTTCTTTTTTCCACCTTTAGCTGCCGCTGCTGCTGCTCCTGGCTTCGGTTTCTTTGTACCATATTTACTTCTGCGTTGATTACGACCATCAACACCTGATGTATCTAATGCACCACGAACAATATGATAACGAACTCCGGGT